>JBJFDE010000435.1:0-3717 GCA_051889855.1 Candidatus Cryptobacteroides sp.
ATGGCGTGTCTTTCAAAGGAAAATATGTGGAACTTGATGCCAATCTTGTGATGCAGCCTAAGCTTTATGCTTCAGGGTCCGATGTGGTTTCATGGTGCGGTATCGGGGAAAAGGATGCCAATGTTATCGTTGCTGATGGCGCACCGGTGATCGGCAATTATTTCGATGGTTATTTCATCGGTGGAGGACGTACAATCCACAATCTCAATGGTTCTCCTTTCTTCTATGCTCTCGGTCCGAATGCGGTGGTTGAGAATCTGATTTTTTCCGATGTTCTTGAAATTGACGGCCGAGGTATCATTGCAAATGACAGCAGGGCGCTCATCTGTGCAGTGTCCATCAATGGTGATGTGAAGCAGTCAGACCCGGGTTCTGCGAGCACTGAGGTTTACAGTGGCACCATTGTGGGGACAAACGGCCCCGACGGAGGTATTATTTCTTGCTCACATGTGGGCAATATTAAGGCTTATGCAACTGGTGAAGGGGCAATAGGCGGTCTTGTCGGATATAATCTTGGCTTTCTCATGTCGTGCTATCACAGCGGCAAGGAGAAGAATATGGCTACTTCGGTTGAGGACGGTTACCATACTTATGCCGGTGTGGGCCAATTTGACGCAGAGAACAGTTATGCTTTCAGCTGCTATTTCGACAAGGACACCGATCCGGACAAGACTGACTATCCGAATCTTTCGCCCGGACGTTTGTGTTTCCCTGTCTCCACTATGAATATGCAGTCAAAGACTTTTGTGGACTCGGATGCTGAGCTTCCGTGGGCGTCCGTACCAATTGTCGAGGGGGCTCAGATTTGGGAAAAACATTATTCTCTCAACAAGGCAATAGATGTTTTTGCTGAAGCTCTTGAGAATAATTCCATACCAGCATCAATCAAGAATCCATCCCACAAGGAATGGTTCGGACGGAACTACCAGAACTACAAATATACCTTCATTCCTGCCACCTATCCTACTGTCCGATAGCTTTCGGATAGACGGAGCATTGAAATATTCATAATAATTTCTACTTTTGCGGTACCCGAAACTACTACCTACGAATTTTTAGTCTTATTAATTATGAAAAGATTCATTATCGCTGTTCTCTGCCTGGCAGTTTTCGCAGGTGCAGCAGACGCAAAGGAGAAAAAGACCAAACAGAAGAAGGAACCTGTATATAACGAACAGGGTCAGATAATCAAGACAGGAATGAACTATGGGCCGCTGCCTGCTGTCGCTTACGATGCAGACAAAGGTTTCCAGCTGGGTGCAATCCTCAATCTCTACCAATACGGTGACGGTTCGACTTATCCGAACTATTTCAATCGCTGGTATTTCGAGGGTTCATATTTCACCAAAGGTTCAATGCTCTTCCAGATCCAGCATGACAACAAGAACCTCATTCCGGGGGTACGTTGGTCAACATCAGCATCTTACAACATTGACAAGGCTTTTGATTTCTACGGTTTCAACGGCTTCCAGTCATATTATGACTATGAAAGAATGGGTCAGATAAATGACAAGAAAGCAATTCAGGGTGGCGCTGCTCCCGATCCTGACCTCTACCGTTACAATCCGTATTACCGTTTCAATAAGACAACTCTTTATGTCAAGACAGATTTCATCGGCCATATAACTGACAATCTTTATTGGGAGGCCGGTTACCATTTCCGCTGGTACAATCAGGACAAGATTGACAGGGTGAGCATCAACAAAAAGAAGAATTGGTATGATACCTTCCCATCCGGTCCGGACAGTTTTGCAAATGCAAAACAGGAGGATATGAGGGATGTCGCGGATACTCGTGAATATATGCCTACTCTTTTCGAACTGTATCAGGACTGGGGCCTTATTGACTCTAGGGAAGTGTATAATTCCAAGAATAAACCTCACATGTTCGACAGCAGCATCAGGCTCGGTCTCATGTATGATACACGCAACAACGAGGGCGCTCCTTCCAGGGGCATCTGGGCTGAGGGACATGTTACACTTGCTCCTAAGTGGCTGGGTTCCAGCAACTCTTACTACAAATATGCTTTTACTTTCCGCCACTATCTTCCGGTCGTGAAGAATGACATACTCACTTTCGCCTATCGTGTAAGTTATGAGGGTACTTTCGGAAAGGATGCCCCTTATTATGCTCTTCCATACAACACCATGGTTGGAAATGAGAGTGACAAGGATGGTTTCGGTAGCTACCGTACCACCAGGGGTGTGATGAGGACTCGCGTTGTTGGTCTGGACCAGATGCTTTGGACAGCAGAGTTCCGTTTCAAGTTCGTAGAGTTCAGGCTCTGGAACCAGAATATTGCTTTCTCGCTGACAGCTTTCACTGATGGTTCTTTTGTGACAAGGGGTCGTGATATGTCATTCAAGGGTGATGCTGCCAATTTCGCTTCATACAAAGCATATATGGAAGGCCGCTACAATGAACTTCCTGCCGAGATGCAGACCAAGCATTACAAGACTCTTGACTGCGGTACGAACGGAAGCGTCCATGTGCTGAAGGAAATGCCTCACACGACCTTCGGTCTGGGTCTTCGTTTTATCATGAACACCAATTTCATCGTGGCCTTCGAGTACGGCATGCCGACCAGCCGCTTCTACAAAAAGTCCAGCCCATACTACATGCAGGACGGAGGCGGTGCCTTCTACATCAACCTCGGCTACCTTTTCTAAACCTTCCGTACCAGCGATTTCACACAGATGCCCGGCTCGACCGGGCATCTGTTCTTGTTGTCATGGCCGACCAGATCGGACATCCATCTGGGTTCATTCTCAAGTGCTTCCCAACTTATTCTTCCTTGTACGTCCTCGTTTTACTTCTTTTTTAGTATAGTTTGTTTCCATTCGGTACAGCTCCTGAGTTATGGAGTTGGAAAAAAAGGAATAACGATGATTACACGCAAACTCGATGCGTTCCTGGACGAGTTCTACAGGACGCAGAACCTACTAGCACTATATCGAAATCAACTTCATCAAAACTCCAAAAGCTGGCACTGAACAATATAGATTTCGGTTTCCTTTTCTTTCTTGACATAAAAACGGGAAGTTTACGGCTTCAGTTGATACTGTTTCAGCCTGTTCCAGGAGCGATTTATGAACGATCAGCAGAGGGCATTGGTCGAAGAATTGACCGAGCAGAATGAGGCTTTGCAGAAGTTGAGTGCTCATATACATAAGGCGTTCATTGAGGCTGGTGCCGGGAAAGATCCTCTTTCGAAGGATTGGCTTGTGGCTACTGTGGATTTGTATATAAATCCTCCTGCGGATGGGACTTGGGATGAGGATGAAATTGCAGATCTGCCGATAACCGCGGTGTTCGAGTTGTTTATGGAACTGAATAGGGCATCTGAAGCGAGAGTAAGGCATTATAAGGTTGTATGGAGAATGCTTAGCCGATATTAATTATATACCAGAGTCGTGTTAAAGTTTGATGATTTTACTGCTGACACATTGCGTGATATTGAGACATTTATGACAAACGAACATTCGTTGAAAGGCAACCGCATATGTAAGGAAGTGGATGATTCAAGGGCGCCGATGGAGCGTGGAGGAAATACGATAAGTTCCAAGATGTAGATTCTGCGAACGTTCTTCCTTTGGGCGATCAACAATGAATATACGGATAAGAATCCCTTCAGGAAGTATTCGATAAAAACAGAAGTCTAAGGTTATGTAAAGCCTTGTATTATGTAAAGTCTCATCTCTGACATCTAGAAAGTAT
>JBJFDE010000436.1:0-3689 GCA_051889855.1 Candidatus Cryptobacteroides sp.
GGACGGGGTAAGTGAGGACGGTGATTTTCGGGTTGTGACAATTTGTCCGGGAATTCGGCCAATCTCCGGATAAGTTTGAGTTTCAGGGAGTTTCATCCGGGAAACGGCGCGTTTTCCGGATGAATTGGTCAACTTGTATTATGGATATGGTGTTTGCTGGGGGATTTGCTTTTGCGGCGAGTTTCCGACTGCAGCGGAACGCCAAAATGTGGGGTCAACGAAAAATCACCGTTCTGGTAAAAAAAATCAAAAAAAAGTTCAACGTATCACATAAATGTGTATTTTCGCAGCCTGTTTGTAGTTTTTTATTAAATGTTAGAAACCATGAAAAAGGTATTTATGTCTTTGGCAATTGTTTGTGCCATGTTTGCAGCTGCTTCATGCTCATGCTGCAACAACTGCAAGAAAGCTGATGCAGCAGAAGCTGCTGAATGTACAAAATGTGCTGACAGCACAAAATGCTGCTCAGATTCAACCGCTTGCTGCGCTGATTCAACAGCATGCTGCGATTCTTCTGCATGTGCTGCATGCGAAAAAGCTGATTCTTGCTGCAAGGCTGAGTAATCAGAAAGCAATCCGCAAAGCGGATTCTTATGCCGGAAGATATTGTTCCCAATCGAACAGTATCTTTTTTTATGCCTATGACTTATGCCGAGTCTTCGGCGGAGAAAAGCGGCACTTATTCCTCGAAATGTATGCGGCCGAAGAATTCCGGGCAATGGAACATCGGCTTTTCAAGTTCAATGGGGCTCCAGCTCAGGAAATGGGGTTTGGTCAGCAGGTCACCGCATTTATAGAAATTTGCGGTCATATCCAGTCCGTCGAAGGAGCTGAGCTGATGGATGAACAGGGCGGAGGCCGGAATGCTTTCGGAAAGCTGCCATCTTATGTCACCACTGCGGTTGTCGAAAGGCTCACTGCCAAGTGAACTCCAGCGCCTGATGCTGTCAAGTATATTTTGAGGTGCACCCGGCCTGTCAGGTTTTACTCCGGCATGAAGCAGAAGGCGGCCTGTTGCATTGCATTCGAAGTTGTAGTAGCAGTCATTGCAGTCCGGAGACAGGAAAAACTCGCAGCATGAATCTTCCCACACGCGTCCGTCATCCCTGGTCTGGGTTGCGCGTACCTCATTGTCTGCGAGGCGGAAATTCAGAAGGATGTGGCTGCCGGTGTGGGCAATGGCAAATTCCACTTGTGGATTGGCATCCGAACATTTCCATCTATCCTCAATAATGGGATGGTAAACGACCCCTTCCCTGTTGAAAAGGTCTGCAAGGTCCTGAGGGAGAATCGACTCCGCATCTATGGTTATTTTCTTGATTATTAATGATTTCATAATTATAAGGTATTATTCGGATGGTGTCGTTACATTTTCTATTTTTATCTGGAACGATCCAGCAGGTGCCTTGACATCTACGATGTCACCGGCCTTTTTCCCCATCAATGCCGCCCCAATAGGGGAATTACAGGAAATCTTGCCTTCTTCGAGATTCATTTCATGATGTGTGACTATGGTATATGTCATCCTCTTGCCATTTCCCAAGTGAGTAAATTCCACCTTGCTCAGAAGGCTGATGCAATCTTTGGGCAGAGCACTTGTGTCGATGACCCTTGAATACTGCAGCAGTTTCTGCAGGAATCGGATGCGGCTGATTGCCTTTGCCTGAGCCCTTCTTGCAGCCCTGTAACCGCTGTTTTCGCTTAAATCCCCCTGCGAACGAGCCTCTGCAAGGTCATCTCTGATGCGCGGATACTCAACATCTGTCATATAATTGAGTTCTGCAACAAGTTCATCATATCTTTCCTGTGACAAATATTCCATAAATTATATTCCTTTTCCACAAACTTATAAAAAATACGGTTACGAAGAAATAAAAATTGTTACCATTTGTCGATATTTGCGTCTTTCATGGTAGGAATGCATTGGATATGACTAATCTGGAATTCGAACATATATATTTATCTGCCAGAGATAAATTGATTGCCATTGCCAGGAGATATGGCAAAGCGGCTGCGTTCGACCTGGATGCCAACGATGTCGTCCAAGAGGCTTTGATGGCCCTTTGGGAACTATCTTCAAAGGGCTATCCCATAAGGAATCCGGAAGCGCTGCTTGTCAAGATTACGAAGAATATATGCGTTAACAGATTCAGAAAGAGAAAGTTACAGACCTCAAGTCTGGATTTGATTCCAACAGATATTCCAAACAACGAACATGCCCATGAACTTCCAAGTGAGGCAGAATTGAAGCTGCTCCTGAGAAAGATTCTTACAAAATCCGAACTCGGATATTTTACAATGAAAGTCGAAGATGGAATGACCCTGGATGACATGGTCAATGCAACGGGCAAATCCAAGTCTTCAGTAAAAATGGCTATTTCACGAGGAAGGAAGAAAATCAGGAAAATATTGACAGACAAATAGATATGACAAAGGTAAGATCTCTTGATGAATTGGTTGACACATACTTGAGCGATGATAAAGTATGTGAATATGACCGTTCCGTGCGGTCATTCAAAATTAGGAAAGGAGCCATTGCAGCTTCGGTTGTCAGTTCCGTCGCGGCATGTGTCGCCATCATTCTGCTGATATGGCAGAGGAACTCTTATTTGGAGGTGAGCAACAGTGTAAGTGATGTGGAAGCTGTACTTGCCTCATTCCTGAATGATGGTCCTGATGTCGAGGGTGCTTCCGTTGAATTCATGACTGAAATTGAAAAATGAAAAATTGGTTATTGACATTATTGGCTTCTCTGCTATCCTGCATTGCTGTATGCGGTCAGGACAGGGTGGCATTTGATGTCGAAGATATTTTCAGGGGGAAAGTTGTCCCCAAAAGGGAGATGAAAAAGATTTCCGTGCAGGGAGACAGGCTTGCAGCCCTTCGTCTGAGCGATTTTACAAGCGTCCAGTTTCCGGCAGATGAACAGCGGGTGGAACTTGTTTCATCAATCATCGACGAGTTTGCAAAGCGAATATCAGACAAAGACTTGGAAAGAAACGGCAACCTTCTGACCTATGCCTTGCTAACGCTACCGCCGTCCGATGAGGGGCTTAACCGTTATCTTGGTTACAGTGCAAAATCTGACGGTAGGATGTATTCTGTCATCGTGATATATTTCTGTGGACAGGCATCGCCATCTGAGTTGAAAAATAAACTTGACAAGTGAGTATATGAAACGATTATTCTTGACAATATGTGTCACATTGTTCTTTCCGTCGGCTGTGCTGGCGCAGGAAAAAGATGGAAGGATTGATTTTGATTCCGATATTTTCACGGGCAAAGCCAAGGCCTATGAGAAAGTGACCTCAGCCATTTTCTTTGAAAATGTGTATTTTGAACTGGAACGGGCGATTGGGAAGGATACAGAACAATTGGGAATAGACTACAATATAGGTCTTACCATTGGCAGCATCAGATTCAGGCCATGGCGCAACGAGAACATGTTTTCAATCGGTTGGGGGTTCGAGTCGGAATTCATAAAGGCTGAAAGGCAGGTTACTCTGTCTATGGGTCAGATGTCATTCGGAGACTTCCCTTCAGAATGGAACAATCCCAAATCATGGTTGTCTGTACTACGGCTCACAATACCTCTGACTTATGCAAGGGATGTCGGGAACAATTGGACGTTCTATCTGACATTCACTCCGTCAATTTCTTTTCCGGGAAAAACGGACAGTTATAAGACG
>JBJFDE010000437.1:0-3689 GCA_051889855.1 Candidatus Cryptobacteroides sp.
CATTGCCTGAAGCAAGTCTTGACAACACCTCCCAGCCGGCATAATAGTAGCCAAGTTCCACGCAGCGAGGGATTGCAAGAATATATTCCTTCGATACCTTGGTTGTCTGGAGGAAAAGTTTCTCAAAAGAGCCTTCAAGCTCATAAACGCCCAGGTCCATGCAGGCCTTTGCTGCCTCTGCTGCAGTTTTCCAATCACCCATACGAAGTGCGAAGCGGGCCTTCATGGCCATTGCCGCTCCCTTTGTCGCTCTTGAGGCATGATAGTCAGTTCTTTCCGGGAGGCCTGCAATTGCCTTGTCATAATCCTCATATACCAAAGGTATCAGCGTACTTTTCGGAGTCCGCTCCATCGTCAGAGCATCCTCTATGCTGACCATATTGTCAACGTAAACGACATCTCCGAATTTTTCAATCAGCATGCTGTAGAAAGCGGCCCTGAGGAAATAGGCCTCGGCACCGAATCTGTCAATAAGCCTCTGAGGGATACCGGAATCAAGTCCGCGCTGAAGGTTCATCAGCACGACGTTCGCCCTGCCGATTCCTTTATATTTATTTTCCCAATAATCAACGACCTCCTGAGTTTGTCCGGTAACCGTTGCATTGGCGAAACTGCTCAGAATCTGTCTCTGGACAAAGTCATCAGTCCAGCTTTCATTGTCAGCAGTCCACATTCCTGACTGATACATATTTTTCAAAGATGCCTCAAACTCATCTTCAGTGGTAAACCAGTTCTCGGAAGATCCGATTGACAAGGGACTCCTGTCCAGATCATAGCACGCTGACACGGCAAGGCCGCAAAGTGCGATGACAATCGGTGAGAATATTTTATTTAGCTTCATGATTATCTGATTGTTAGAATGTTATTTCTGCTCCCAGAAGTACCGTGGTTGTAATAGGATAGGAAGTAGGTCCGACCTCAGGGTCCCATCCCTTAGGATAATTGCTTATTGAGAACAGGTCGGTGGCAGTTGCATAGAACCTGAGTTTCTTGATGAAAGCCTTTTTTGTAAGGCGTTCCGGCAAGGTATAGCCGAGCATGACGTTCTTCAACCTGAAATATGCTCCGTTGAACAGCCAGTAATCAGACATGCAATACACACCGTTTTCATTGGCATTGGTCAGGCGAGGATATTTTGCGACGGCGTTTTCCGCATCTGTCTTGAAACTGCTCCAGTACTTGCCGTCAATCACTGCCGGAATATTACCGTAATTGGCAATCAGAGGCTTAATCATCATATTGGTCATCCTTGATTTCTGAAGGCCGACACCCTGGAACGACAACGACAAGTCAATGCCCTTGTATCCGAAATTCAGGTTACCGCCATAAGTGAATCTTGGCAGAGAGCCTCCGAGAAGAACGCGGTCATACTCAGGGGTGATCTTTCCGTCAGGAACACCGTTCGGGCCGGAGATATCCTTGTACTTGATGTCACCAAGTCTGGTCTGGTTGTTCAGCTTCGGAGAGAAATCCAGATCTTCCTGCGTAAGGAACAATCCTTCAGAGACATAACCATACCATTCATTGAACTCACTCCCTTCAAGCTTGACCTGGTCTCCAAGGAATTCGGTTCCACCGAGATTTCCCATTCTTGACTTGAAATCTGAGAGGTTGAAATTGATTCCATAGAAGAAATCACCGACATTGTCCTTCCATCCAAGGCTCAATTCGAAACCATTTGTGGTCATGTCTCCCGTATTCTTTTCCGGATTGCCGTATCCTACATAGTCAGGAATCTCTACGGCAAGGAGCATGTCTTTGGTCTTCTTGTTATAATAATCCGCTGTGAGGGACAGACGGTTGTTCAGGAAGTACATATCCAGACCAACGTCAATTGAATGGGTGGTTTCCCATGAAATATTTTCGATTACATAGTTGCGCTGTGCTGCAGTCATCTCCTCGACAGGCTCACCATTGCTGTTTACGAACAAGCCGCGTCCTGTATTGATCAAAGACTGGTAAGGGTAGTTTCCGATACGTTCATTTCCCAAAGAACCATAAGAAACACGCAGCTTCATGAAAGAGATGCTGTTTTTCCCGAGTTTGAAAAACGGCTCCTCGCTCAGAACCCAGGCGCCTGATATCGACGGGAACATTCCCCATCTGTATTTCTTCGCAAACCTTGAAGAGCCATCCCAGCGGCAGTTGGCCTGAATCAGGTACCTGTTCTTATAATTATAGGACACGCGGGCAAAGAATGACCTCAATGCAGTCTCAAAAGCATTTCCGGAGTCGAAAACCTGGTTGTTCGGAGCAACGTCCATATAAGGGAAATCGCTCAATTCGAATTTATCCTTAGTTGCAGTAAGGCCCTCATAGAAATAGTAATTTGTCTCATAACCTGCCATCGCGCCGACTGTATGGCCCTTGAAAGTCTCGTTATAGTTCGCAAGGAACTGTACGTTGGCACTCTTGCTGTCATTCCTGTATTCAGACAGTCTTGTCGATGCTACCAGATAACCTCCGATAACATCCGGATCCTCAGCCGTCGTCCAAGGGAGCTCCTTCTGGAAACTCTTCTGCTTGGTTATGACGAAATTCGGAGCAAATACTGCTGACAGACGAAGTGAAGGTATCGGTTTGATATCAACCTGCGCTTTACCAGAAATCTGGAATATGTCCTTCTTGTTGAATCCGCCATAATTGACCAATGCATATATATTGGCGCCCTTTCCGTCTGCGATGCGTCCGTCCTGCCACATTGCGGCATAAATCGGCGGAAGATATCTGACCAAAGTATATGGATCGGTTACAGGGCTGTTGGCTTCCTTCTTGTTGAAAGAGAAATCAATGCTCGCATGCAGCCAATTGGTAATGTTGATATCATTGTTGACCTTCGTCATGAAACGCTTGTAATCCAAACCATTATACAAGCCATCTGTCTTATTGTATGTAAAGGACGCATTGGTTTGGATGGCTTTTGAGCCACCGGAAATATTTACCCTGTGCATGCATCTCAATGCAGCATCTGACAAAACAAGCTTACGCCAGTCGGTATTAGGATAGTTGTCCGGATCCGTCTGGTTATAAACAAGCCAGTTTTCAACCTGGTCCTGAGAATATGCCTGATACAATCCTCCTGAAGGGTTGTCGTTATAACGCAACTCATTTGTCATCTCAAGATACCTTGTCAGATCAACAAATTCAACATTGGCTGTTGGTATCTCATAACCATATTCAACATTATAAGAGATATTTATACTGTCCTTCGAGCCTCTCTTGGTTGTTATGAGGATAACACCGGCAGCGGCCCTCGAACCATATATGGATGCAGAAGCTGCGTCTTTCAGGACAGATATGTTTTCAATGTCTTCAGGGCTTACGGAAGACATGTCTCCGGGCACGCCGTCAATGATTACAAGAGGGCTTGAATCTCCGATAGTCGTGATTCCCCTGACCTTTATGTCACCGCCTTCATTGCTGGGCGCATTGCCGCTTCTGGTGACCGTGACACCGGCCATGGCACCTTGCAGAGAGGCCGCAATCGAGTTGGACTTCCTGTCTGCAAGGGTTTTACCATTGACGGAACCGACCGAACCGGTAAGGTCCACCTTCCTTGCCGTACCATATCCGATTACAACCAGTTCCTCAAGCATGTTCGTGTCTTCCTGAAGAACGATGTCAAAATACTTTTTCCCTGAAGTTTCGATTTCCCTGTCCACAAAACCCAGATAGGAAGCGACTATCAC
>JBJFDE010000438.1:0-3687 GCA_051889855.1 Candidatus Cryptobacteroides sp.
TACGAAGAAATCATCGAGAGATGCATAGATACGGAGGTTCTGAACCTTGATCTTGCTCATCCATTTCTGAGGGAAGGTGTAACCGAGCTGAATCTGCTTGATCTTGAAGTATGAACCGTCAAGAACGCTTGCAGATGAAATGAAGAATTTATCCATATCGTTGGCACCGGCCTTTGGCATAGTTCCGTTAACATTGTCTGCCTTCCACCTGTTGTCAGTGAAGTAAGTCAGTTTGTTAAGGGTATAGTCAGCACGGTTGAGGCAGCAGTAGATATCGTTTCCGATTGAACCGGTTCCGAAGAGAATGAGGTCGAGACCCTTCCATGCTGCAGTGAGAGTGATACCGTAAGTAGCGTCAGCAATACCTTTTCCGATCATTGTCTTGTCGCTGTCGGTGATGGCACCGTCGCCGTTGAGATCCTTGAATGTAGGGTTACCTGTTTCCTTGTCGATGCCGGCATACTCATATCCGTAGAAGTACCATGCAGGCTTGCCTACCTCGAAACGGGTGATTGCCCCGTAGGTATGGAAGGATGCTCCGTCGATTGCAGAAAGTGTAGGGTGGATATAAGTAACCTTGTTTTTCAGTGTTGAGATATTACCGCGGATGCCGTAGCTGAAGTCACCGATCATATCCTGCCATCCGAGTTCGAACTCAAGACCTGAGTTGATGATGTTACCGGCGTTGACTGGAGATGCAGTGTTTCCGACCACTGTTGAAGGTTTGATACCGGAAACGATGAGGTCCTTGGTCTCTTTTCTGAACCAGTCAGCAGAGAATGTGAGTCTGTTATTGAAGAAACGGGTGTCGATACCGACGTTAGTCTGCTCGGCAGTTTCCCATTTCAGCTGTTTGTTACCGGTTGCTGAAGGAGCATATCCGACCTCATACTGAGGAGCGTCTGAAGTTGTAGGGTAAGAACCCGTAGATCCGATGACAGTTGCATATCTGTAACCGCCGAGACCTGCGATGGAACCGTTCTGTCCCCATGAAGCACGGAGTTTCAAGTGGTTGAGCCAAGTGCGTGCGTTTGAAAGGAACTGCTCGTTTGAGATTACCCAACCGGCAGAAACTGCTGGGAAGAATCCCCAACGTTTCTCAACAGGAAGGACGCTGCTGTCAGCTGCATCGGCACGGAGAGAAACCTGCACCATATATCTTCCGCCATATTCGTAGTTTGCACGGCCGAAGTATGAAAGCTTCCTTGAGAATGATGGTTCACCACCGCTGACATCCTTGTTTGCATTGCTTACAGCATATGCGAAATACCAGAACAACGGGTCATCTTTCTTGAAACCAAGTCCGGCCTCTTCGTTACCTCCCTTAGAACCGCTTACGCCGAATGAACGTGACTCGCTGTAGCTGGTTCCGAGCATGATGCCGAAGTTGTGCTTCTTGATCTGTTTGTTGTAGTTGAGGAAGTTCTCCCACTGCCAGTAAGTGCTTGCGCTTGAACCTGCACTTACCTTAAGATACTGGTTCTGAACCTGTGAGTGAGCAAAATAGTCATGTGAAACGCTGTAGCTTTCACTGCTTGACAGACGGTAGCTCAGACGTGATGTAACTGTCAGGCCCTTGATTGGCATGAAGTTGATGAATGTAGTTCCGTTGATATTGAATCCGCGGTTGTATGAATCAGAGCTGTTGAGCATGATGTAAGGGTTGACGCTCTCGCTGACAACGAAAGGAGATACTCCATAGATATTGCCGTTGCCGTCGCCGAGCATAGGAGCATGAGTCTTGTCATCATACATCTGCTGCATGTGCAATGGAAGGTCATTCTCAGGATACCAAGGTTTGGTAAGAGGGTCGAGGGTAAGGAGAGAAAGCAGGTAGCTGCCATACTCAGAACCCTCAGATACTGAAGATACCTTGTAGTATTCAACCTGATTATTGGTTCCGATTTCAAGCCAAGGTTTGATCTTCCATGAAGCATTGATCATACCGGTAAGACGGTTGTAGTAGTCCTTGTTGCCTGCAACGATACCGTCATTGTTGAGATAAGTGCCTGACACATAAATGGATTTATCCATGTCACCGGCAGAGAAAGTGAGGTTGTGCTTGTGCATGTTCGAATTCTCAAATCCGGTCTTGATCCAGTCTGTGTTGGTTTCGAAATCCCAGTTGTTGTAGAATTTTTCAAGAGAGATAAGGTTTGCCTCACTGTAGAAATCAATGTACTGCTCAGCATTCATCATGTGAGGGACTTTGGAAACGCTCTGGCTTGAGTACTGATAGTCGTAAGTAATCTTACCGTTTCCTTTACCTTTCTTGGTTGTGATGAGAACGACACCGTTTCCAGCTTCAGCTCCGTAGATTGCTGATGAAGCACCGTCCTTGAGAACCTCCATTGACTCGATATCGTTAGGGTCGATACCTGAGATGTCCTTTGTAAGACGTCCGTCAACGACATAAAGAGGGTCGCTTGAACCGTTGGAGCTGATACCACGGATACGGATTGATGGTGATGCACCAGGCTTTGCAGACGCACTCAGAACCTGTACACCGGAAGTCTTACCCTGAAGGGCCTGACCTGCCGAAGTGATGGTCCTGGCTTCCATATCCTCTGATTTTACTGAAGAAACGGAACCTGTGATGGAACTCTTCTTCTGAACGCCGTAACCGACAACGACAACTTCATCGAGAAGCTTGCTGTCAACCTGCATCTGGATGTTCATGTTGGCTGCTGCAGGGAATTCAACGGTGTTGTAACCGATGTAGGAGAATTCCAGTATTGCTCCAGGAGCCACTTGGAGAGTCCAATTACCGTCAATGTCGGTAATCACGCCGTTCATTGTACCTTTTTCGATGACACTGACTCCAATCATTGGAGCTTTAGTCTCATCGATTACATTACCGGATGCTGTGAATTTTCCCTGAGCGGAAAGAGCCAGACCGGAAAGAATGAAGAGTGCTGCTGTAAACAGCGCTCTCATTCCCTTGTTGATAAAACTGGTTAGCATTAGTAATAAGTGTTAAATGGTTAATATGGTATAGAATGTTAGAAACCTCTTGTTGGGAAAAGCCTGATGAAATCAATCAGATCCTTGTCATGGCCGTTGAGAACCTTGCACTCATTGTCGAACACCATCGTCGGCATTGTTTCACAGCTGAATGGTTCCCACTCAGGCAAGCCCTCGGCATTCGGATTGCCGGTACGTGCGAAATTGGCCCAGCAACGGCTCATTTTCGAAGCGAGTTCCACGGCTTCTTTCGTGCCACCGGTCATGCTTGCATGTACAGTGGCATTATTGAACACGAAAGGAATCTCCATGCAATGTGTGCTTCGAAGGATGCCATCCATGATCGGAGACTCCCAGCAGAACATATAGACATAGGCCGGTGCAGTCCCCTGACGAGACTTCAGGGCTGCCTGCTCGAGAACGCCTGGCCTGAATGTGAAATCGGTATCAATCAGGTCAATAGGTTTATATCCCGGATAAGCTTTTGCGAAAAGTTCAATGAACCTTTCTGTCTTATCGCCATAATTGTTTTTCAGGTAATTGATTGCATCGTCGCGGCTGATGTTGCGCAGGGCAGGGACATAAGTCGATGCCGTGAACTCGTGCAGTGTAGATCCTACGAGCAAAGGAACATTGGCTGAAATCTCAGGTGCAACAGGGTCGAACGGCTGAGAAGGGAGAACTGCACCGTCAACGGTCGGAGCCCAGCCGAAAATGAATGTG
>JBJFDE010000439.1:0-13492 GCA_051889855.1 Candidatus Cryptobacteroides sp.
TATCTGAGATTTTCACAGGCAAAACAGTTTGAAGCCACTTTCGGTGGCGGTGAAGCAAATGTGGCAGTTTCTCTCGCCAACTATGGTATCGAGACTGAATTCGTTACCCGTTTCCCAAAGAACGACATCGCTGCAAGTTGCATAAAAGATCTTCACAGTTATGGTGTAGGTACAAAATACTGCGTTGAGGGCGGAGACCGTCTCGGCATCTATTTCCTTGAGACAGGCGCAGTTGCACGTCCGAGTAAGGTTGTGTATGACAGGGCGAACTCCGCAATTGCACAGATTGAAAAAGGCATGATTGACTGGGAGAAAGTGTTCGAGGGGGCTGACTGGTTCCACTGGACAGGTATCACACCTGCCATCAGCCAGGGAGCTGCAGATGTATGTCTTGAGGCAATCAAGGCTGCGAACAAGCTTGGAGTGACAGTTTCCTGCGACCTGAACTACCGCAAGAACCTCTGGAAATATGGCAAGACAGCTTCTGAGGTAATGCCTGCACTCGTTGAAGGATGCGACGTAATCCTTGGTAACGAGGAAGATGCAGAGAAGGTATTCGGCATCAAACCTGAGGGATTCGACGTGACAGCAACCAAGGGAGAAGTGAATGCTGCCGAATTCGAGAGCGTATGCCGCCAGCTCATGGCCAAATTCCCACGTGCAAAGAAAGTCATAATCACTCTGCGTGGCTCAATCAACGCCAATCACAACACATGGGGCGGCGTTCTCTTCGATGGAGAAAAGCTCTATCAGTCACCACGTTACGACATTACACACATTGTTGACCGCGTAGGTGGTGGAGATTCGTTCATGGGTGGTCTCATCTACGGTCTGCTCACTTACACAGGCGATGACCAGAAGGCGCTCAACTTCGCTGTTGCGGCTTCATGCCTCAAGCACACTATCTTCGGCGACTACAATCAGGTAACCGTTGCAGAGGTCGAGAACCTCATGAAGGGTGACGGTTCAGGACGAGTATCACGATAATCATTCAACCAATGGCAAAATACAATAAACAACAGGTAATAGCAGCGATGAAGGAGACCGGTATGGTGCCGGTCTTCTACCACGCTGACGTCGAGACTGCAAAGGCAGTCCTCAAAGCATGCTACGACGGCGGTGTACGTGCATTCGAATTTACAAACAGAGGCGACTTCGCACAAGAAGTATTCGGCGAACTCGTAAAATATGCCAACAAGGAACTTCCGGGAATGATTGTCGGAATCGGTTCAGTTGTTGACCCGGGCACTGCAGCACTTTATCTCCAGCTCGGAGCGAACTTCGTGGTTGGTCCTCTCTTCAACCCGGAGATTGCACCTGTTTGCAACCGCAGGCTCGTGCCATACTGCCCTGGATGCGGCACTGTTTCAGAAGTTGGAAAGGCTCAGGAACTCGGCTGCGACCTCTGCAAGGTATTCCCTGGCGACGTACTCGGCCCTGCATTCGTAAAAGGCCTCCGCGCTCCTATGCCTTGGAGCCAGATTATGGTAACAGGTGGTGTGAAACCTACCCGTGAGAACCTCGAAGGATGGTTCAAGGCAGGAGTAACCTGCGTAGGAATGGGCAGCAACCTCTTCCCTAAGGAAGTAATGGCAGCTAAGGAATGGAGCAAGATCACCGAACTCTGCAAGGGCGCACTCGACATCATTAAAGAAGTAAGATAAAAACCGTTGATTATATGAGTAATAACACTAACAAACAACTGATGACCAACTGGCGCTGGTGGATGGTTGTGCTGCTTTTCGTGGCTACAACCGTCAACTATATGGACCGCCAGGTTCTTTCCCTCACATGGAAAGACTTTATTGCACCGGAATTCCACTGGACAGACAATGACTATGGTACAATAACTGCCATATTCTCAATCGTTTACGCAATTTGTATGCTCTTTGCCGGCAAATTCGTTGACTGGATGGGGACTAAGAAAGGCTACCTCTGGGCAATCGGAGTATGGTCAGCCGGAGCCTGCCTCCATGCGCTTTGCGGCTGGGCTACAATGCATATCCAGGGATTTGAAAGCGTCGGCGCAATGGCAGCAGTCGAGACAGGCTCTGCAGCAGCGCTTGCAGTAGCTTCCACTAGTGTATGGCTTTTCATCGCAGCACGTTGTATCCTCGCTCTTGGTGAGGCCGGAAACTTCCCTGCAGCCATCAAAGTAACAGCTGAGTACTTCCCTAAGAAAGACCGCGCGTTCGCAACTTCAATCTTCAATGCAGGTGCATCTGTAGGTGCTCTCGTAGCTCCTGCAACCATTCCGCTCCTTGCACAGTATTTCAAGAACATCGGAATCGGTGGCGGTTGGGAGATGGCATTCGTGATCATCGGTGCCCTCGGTTTCATCTGGATGGGATTCTGGGTATTCATGTACGAGAAGCCTCAGAAGTCAAAACATGTCAATGCAGCAGAGCTTGAGTACATCCATCAGGATGACAAGGAGGATGCTCAGGCTGCGGCAAGCGCTGCAACTGAAGAGGAAAAACAAATTTCCCTCTGGCAGTGCTTCAAATATCGCCAGACCTGGTCTTTCATCGTCGGCAAATTCTTCACTGACGGCGTATGGTGGTTCTTCCTGTTCTGGGCTCCTGCATATTTCTCAGACCAGTTCGGATACAAGTCATCGTCAGGAATGGGTATGGCCCTTATCATCACCCTCTATGCGATTGTCACCATACTTTCGATTTTCGGCGGATATCTTCCGAAGATTTTCGTAGACAAGAAGCATATGAATCCTTATCAGGGACGCATGCTTTCGATGCTTATCTTTGCATTCTTCCCGCTCTTCGCCCTTTTGGCCCAGCCTCTCGGAATCCACTCCGCATGGTGGCCTGCAATCCTCATCGGTCTTGCCGGTGCCGGACATCAGGCATGGAGCGCAAACCTCTTCTCCACAATCGGTGACATGTTCCCTAAATCTGCAATCGCGACCATCACCGGTATCGGTGGAATGGCCGGTGGCGTAGGTTCGTTCCTTATCCAGAAGGGTGCAGGTATGCTCTTCACATACACAGACGAACTTGGCGAGGCATTCAACTTCCTCGGTTTCTCAGGAAAGCAGGGTGGTTATTTCATCGTATTCTGCTGCTGCGGCCTTGCTTATGTTCTTGCATGGACTATCATGAAAGCACTTGTGCCTAAATATAAAAAGATTGTCCTTTAATATTGCAAATCCATAATACCATATCTATAATCATTCGTGAAATGGCCGGGAGTCGTGAGACCTCCGGCCATTTCTTTTTAATATTGTTCAAAATTTTGTTCAAGTGTTCAATGATTTGGACGATGTAATGAATATTTAGTAAATTAGTGCGATAAACTTAAACAATAACCATTTATGAAACGTACTTTTTTCGCTGCAGCTTGCATGATGGCAACTGCTGCAGCATCTTTTGCCCAGCCAAAATTGTCAAAGGACAATATTGACGAAGTGCTGGGCGCAATGACACTCGAAGAGAAAGCTACACTTCTGGTCGGAGCCGGATGGGGCAGCATGACTGCCGGCAGCATGACTGCATCCAGCACTGTCCTTGTATCAGGTGCAGCTGGAACTACAAGACCTGTGGAAAGACTTGGCATCCCTGCCACAGTTCTGGCTGACGGCCCTGCAGGACTTCGTATCAACCCTACCCGCCCTGGTGATCCCAACACCTACTATTGCACAGGTTTCCCTGTAGGTACAGTGATGGCTTCCATGTGGAATACAGACCTGGTCCGGGAACTTACCACTGCAATGGGTGAAGAAGTTCTCGAATATGGTGCTGACGTGCTTCTTGCTCCAGGAATGAACATCCACAGGAACCCTCTTTGCGGACGTAACTTCGAGTATTTCTCAGAAGACCCATTCCTTACCGGTAAGACTGCTGCTGCCTACATCAACGGTATCCAGAGCAATGGCGTGGGAGTGAGCGTAAAACACTTCGCTGCCAACGACCAGGAAACCAACCGTATGGAGAATGACTCAAGGGTAAGTGCAAGGGCTCTTCGCGAAATCTACCTCAAAGGATTTGAAATCGCTGTCAGAGAATCAGATCCTTGGACTATAATGTCTTCTTACAACAAGCTCAACGGTGAATACACTCAGCAGTGTTATGACCTGCTCACCACAGTTCTTCGTGACGAGTGGGGTTTCAAAGGTATCGTGATGACTGACTGGGGCAATAAGGAAGGCACAGTGAAGGCTGTAAAAGCCGGAAACGACCTCATGGAGCCTGGTATGGAGAATGAAATCCAGAGAATAGTTGATGGTGTGAAGGCAGGCGAAATTTCTGAGGCAGAGCTTGACAGAAACGTTCGCAACATGCTCGTTTACATCGTAAGGACTCCTCGTTTCCAGGGATATAAATTCTCTAACAAGCCTGCTCTTGAAAAACACGCTGAACTCGTACGCAAGGCAGCTGCCGAAGGAATGGTTCTCTTGAAGAATGATGACAACACACTTCCGATGGCAGGCGTGAAGAACGTAGCTCTCTATGGTACAGGTTCTTATGATTTCATCGCAGGTGGCACCGGTTCAGGTAACGTGAACAAGCCATATATCCGCAATGTTGCCGAAGGTCTTGAAGTCAATGGTTTCACAGTTAATCCTGCTATCAAGGAATGGTATCAGGAATATATCAAATACACCAAGATAAGTCTGAGGAACCAGAGCAGCAGCTCAATGGGTATTCTCCTGGGTGACCCTGTCATCCCTGAGATGCAGATTGGCCGCAAATTCATTGAAAGAATGGAAAAGGCTACTGACATTGCTGTCTTCACACTTTCAAGAAATGCAGGCGAAGGCGGTGACCGCAAAGCTGTTGACGGTGACTGGACTCTTACCGGAGAAGAACGTGAAATGATGCAGAACCTTGCTGACGTTTACCATGCTGCGGGCAAGAAATTCGTCGTTGTCCTGAATATCGGCGGTGTCATTGAAACAGCCTCATGGAAACATATCCCTGACGCTATCCTCCTTGCATGGACACCTGGTCAGGAAGGGGGCTACTCAGTTGCGGACATCCTCTGTGGCAAATCAAACCCTTCAGGAAAGCTTCCTATGACTTTCCCTGTAAACTATCTTGACATTCCTTCTTCTGCAAACTTCCCTTACAACTACGAAGGTGGCATGTCATTCAATCCGTTTGAATCACTGTTCGGTGGTCCTAAGAGGGCTGTCAAAGACGTTGACTATACAGAATACAATGAAGGTATTTACGTAGGTTACAGGTATTTCCAGACTGCAGGCAAGGAAGTTTCCTATCCTTTCGGATATGGTCTCTCTTACACTGAATTTGCATACAGCAAACCTGTTGTCAAGGCAACTGCTGATGGATTTACAGCTACAATCACCGTTACCAACACAGGTAAGGTTTGCGGCAAGGAAAGCGTTCAGCTCTACGTGGCAGCACCTGCAGGCGGACTTGAGAAACCTGCATTCGAGCTCAAGGGCTTTGCAAAGACAAAAGAACTCAAGCCAGGTGAAAGCCAGACACTTGTCATCGACGTATGCAAATATGGTCTTGCTTCATACAACGAGGCTACTTCTTCTTGGGAAACTGCAGCAGGCACATATAAAGTGATGTTCGGTGCAAATGCAACTGATATCCGTGCTACAGCCCAGTACAAACTCAGCAAGGCTGAATCATGGAAGACCAACGATGTCCTCCACCCGGCTCAGCCAATCAACGAACTCAGCCTCAGATAGTATTTTATAAAAAACTGCATTGTCAGTCTCACGACTGGCAATGCAGCAAAACTAAAATACCACTATCTACTTGAGGTTATTTGTTGAAAAGCAAAGGATTTACTTTTTCAACAGAACCCTTAAGTTCTGATTTTAAAGTTGCACGGATATCACGTGAAGAAGCTCCAAGCAGGAAGCTGTATTCTCCGGCTTCTGCAACCCATGCATTTCCAGCCTGGTCAAACGAAGCGAGGTCAGCATTGTTTACTTTCAGAGTAATTGTCTGTGACTCACCAGGTTTAAGTTCACGAGTCTTGGCAAAAGCCTTCAACTCTTTTACAGGCTTATCCAGAGATCCGGCAGGAGCACTTACATAAAGCTCTACAACCTCCTTACCAGCACGGTCTCCGGTATTCTTTACATCCACTGTAACGATGGTCTCGTTCTTTGAAGATTTCACAGTCGGATTACCCCAATCGAAGCTTGTATATGAAAGTCCGTAACCGAACGGATAAGATACTTCCATATTCTGGGAATCGAACCAGCGGTAACCTACATAAATTCCCTCTTCATATTCAGTATAATCAACATTCCTTTCAGGAGCAGCACCTTCTTCCTTGCCGAACATTCCGAACGAAAGGTCGATAGGGAAATTCTTTGAAGAAGCGTGGTCTGCATAGGCAACCGGGAAGGTCATGGTGAGCTTGCCGGAAGGACTTGCCACGCCTTTGAGAACGTCGGCAACACTGTTACCGCCCTCCTGTCCTGCCTGCCATGCGCAGAGGATTGCGTCAGGAAGGTTCTTCCATGAAGCGGTCTCGATTACACCTCCGATGTTCAGAATCACAACGACTTTCTTGCCGGCATTATGGAATGCATCGCACACAGCTGATATCATACCATGTTCCTGGGCAGTCAAAGTGAAGTCAGATACCTTTCTGTCAAGGAATTCGCCGGAATTCCTGCCAATGGTGATGATTGCAGCATCGTTCGCAGCAACTGTTTTTGCAAGAAGTCTTGCATCAGGCATGAACTCCCCTGCCCTGCCCACAGGCATGAACTTGGCAACAGGATCATCGCTGTCGATTGCCTTGCGGTTTCTTTCGGTCTCCTCTTCAATATATTTGGCGTAAATAGTTTCAAGTTCAGGGTCAGTAGCGTAACCGGCGTTTGAAAGACCCTCAAGGAGAGAAACTGTATAAGCACGGTTCACATTGCCCGAACCAGTACCGCCGGCTATGAAGTCATAAGAGGTTGTTCCGAAAAGTGCGACTTTCCTGATATCTTCTGACAGAGGAAGGACTCCGTTATTCTCAAGGAGAACCATACCCTCGACAGCAGACTGTCTTGTAACGGCTGCATGGGCCTTCAGATCAGGTTTGTTGCTGTATTTGTAACCTTTGAAGCGTGGAGACTTGACAATCAGTTCAAGTACACGACGTACATTCCTGTCAAGGTCTGCCTCGCTCAGGCGGCCTGATTTCACGCCCTCGACGATGCCTTCAAACTGTCCTGCGCGGCCAGGCTGAAGCATATCGTTGCCGGCCCACATCTGTGCGGCAGCATCTGCACCACCGAACCAGTCAGTCATGACCATTCCTTTGAATCCCCACTCATCACGCAGGACTGTAGTCTGGAGATCTTTGCTTTCAGATGTATAGACACCGTTCAGGTAATTGTATGAGCTCATGACTGTCCAAGGCTGCGACTCTTTCACTGCAATCTCGAATCCTTTGAGATAAATCTCGCGGATAGCACGAGGGCTTACCTTGGCATTGTTTTTCATTCGGTTGGTCTCCTGGTTGTTGAGAGCATAGTGTTTGATTGAAGTACCGACACCATTGCTCTGGATACCGTTCACGTAAGCTGCGGCAATCTTTCCGCTGATAAGAGGATCCTCAGAATAATATTCGAAGTTGCGGCCGCAGAGTGGGTTGCGATGAATGTTCAGAGCAGGTGCGAGAAGAACGTCTGCGCCATATTCAAGCACCTCTTCTCCTATGGCTACGCCCACCTGACCTACGAGCTCAGTGTTCCATGAACATGCAAGGAGGGTTCCGATAGGGAAATGTGTACAGTAGTAAGTCTGGTCATCGCCTTCACGAGTCGGATTGATTCTGAGTCCTGCAGGACCATCCGCCAGAACGATTGAAGGGATGCCAAGGCGAGGGATAGGATAAGTTGTTCCTGCTGCTCCGGGCACGAGGTTGCGGGTCTCACCGATTACAGGTGCCTCTCCGGAGAAGCCTTCCATTCCTGTTCCGATGACAAGATGTGCCTTTTCCTCAAGGGTCATTGCAGCAATCACCTTGTCTATTGAGGCCTGACCAAGTTGAGGGTCACCTTTAGGAGCGCATGACACCATGGCGGCTGCAGTCATTATTATAATTGGTTTCTTCATATTTGTATTGATTTGGATTTCTCGACTTCGCTCGAAATGACAAATGGCACAATGTCATCTCGACCAAGCGAAGCGAGTGGAGAAATCTATTTAAACAGAAGTGGAACAAACTCAGAAAGGTAAATCCTCCAGTTTCTCCAAATATGTCCGCCGTCAGTTTCCAAATATTTATATGGCTGGCCATTGGCATCCATCTTAGCCATGAAATCCAGATTGGATTTATAGAGGAAATCGGTCTTACCGCATCCGATCCAAAGCAGAGCAGGCTTCTTGCTGAAATAAGTTGCAAGTTTTGCATCGAAGTTCTCATACATAGGACACATCTGCTGTCCGTCAACACCGATAGCTGCTGAGAACATACCTGAGTAGTTGAACATATCAGGGTAGTTGAGGCTGATGTAAAGAGTATGGAAACCACCCATTGAAAGACCGCAGATTGCACGGCTCTGTTTCTTTGCGATGGTCTTGTAGTTGCTGTCGATGAACTTCACGATTTCAGGGAAAGAAGTCTCGAACGAGCCCTCCATGGTCTTTGGAAGCTGCATTGTAGGATGAACATAACCTGTAGAGTTCTGACCAGGAGCTGCCTCCTGGGAAATGTTGCCGTTTGTAAAGACAACAATCATAGGTTTTGCCTGACCTGAAGCGATGAGATTGTCAAGAATCTGAGCAGCGCGTCCCTGCTCAAGCCAGGCATCCTCGTCACCACCGATACCGTGGAGTACATAGAGGACAGGGTAACGGGTCTTGCCACATGGGTTATAACCAGCCGGTGTATAGACGCTCAGCCTGCGGTCGAAACCTGCAACTGCACTGTCATACCACACTTTTGAAACGGTTCCGTGAGGAACGTCCTGGATTGTGTAGAGGTCTGCACGTCCTCCGGGCATGATGAATGCACTGGTAAGGGATGAAACGTCACGGTTCACCCACATGTTATTGTTGTCGATGAGGTTGAGACCGTCAACGTTGAAAGTGTAGTTGTACATTTCTGGGGCAACCTTGAAGTCTGTAGTGTACTCCCAGATGCCGTCCTTGCCTTCCTTGAGTTCTGCTACACCCGGACCTTCAAATTTGCCGAAAGGTGTGTCGATTGTCTGTGTTGGAAGGAAATCTCCTGACACAGTCACTTTTACTGCTTTAGGTGCCTGATAACGGAAAGTAACTGTTCCGTCTTCATTAATGACTGGCGACTCGACCTGAGCGCCGCCCCAGAGGGCCTGCTGTGCAAAAGCGGAAACGCCCACGAATGCAGCAGCGAACAATGTAGCAATTTTTTTCATTTCTGATCTTTGGTTTTATTTTTTGAATTCTTTTCCGAATGCTTTCAGGAATTTCGGGATGCATTCTCCCCAGAATTTCCAGTCATGACCGCCATACCACTCTTCATAAGAGTGCTCAATTCCACAACTGTTCAGCACTTCGCTGAACTGTTTTGGCGACTGGCCGACAGTCATGTCATTTGATCCGTTTGCAATATAGATTGTTGGAAGAGCATCCTTGTCCGCCGTCATTGCAAGTTCTGTCAAAGGATTGAAAAAAGCCTGACTCATTGCATACAGACAGCAGAATTTTTCCGGATATTTCAAGGCATAATAAGATGAGCCATATCCTCCCATGGAAAGCCCGGCGATTGCACGGCATTCACGTCTCGAATCAATATGATATTTCTTTTCGACATGAGGCATCAGTTCTTCATGGAAAAAAGTTTCATAATCCATAAGGTCACCGAATCCGCCGATATATTTCTGAGCGTCGGAACTGTCCAGATAGAAGCTGTTCCAAGCCTGAGGCATGATGATTACAGTCGGAGCGATGGCCCCGTCTGTAATCATCTGTCCAAGCTCGAATGCAAGAGAATTCACCTGGCCCCTTGTCTGAGGTGATTCGCTCCATGCCCTGTTGTCATCGCCCATGCCATGAAGAAGATATATGACATTGTATTTTCCATCTTCACTGTAATCCGGAGGCAACATTACATTGTACCTTACGGTTCTTCCAAGAACTGAACTTGAAATTTCACGGTCTTTGAGTACCTGACAATGCTTGAGCACAGGAACTTCCTCATCTGACGGTTTCTTTTCGCATGAAACAGCGGTCATCATCCCCAAGACAAGCGCTGCTGAAGCTATATGCCTGAAAATTCTCATATTATTGATTATTGCAATTCAATAGGACCAACATATCTGGCATTGACAGTGCTGCTCTGAAGTGCAACGGTATAGTTGCCTCCCTCAAGAGAAACAGTCACAGTACCGTCGAGAACCTTCTGGGCTGATGTAGCACCGTCGGTTACTGTCCACCAGCAAGTACCCCAGTCATAGAATTGCATTCCCCACATCTCAGTGTCATAGCCAATTCCGAACTCTCCTGCTCCTATTGCACCTCCCGTTGCACAAGCATTGTATGTTCCGGGAGCAAGCTGGCCATCGGCACTGTAGATGTCAATGGCAAGATAATTACCTGTACCTGAATATGTTGTCGTCCATGTAGCTGCGTCAAAAGTAGATGAAACTCCTTCAGTAGCGAACTGGAAGGTAATAAGGCCGGCATTCTGGTTGTTTACCGAAAGAACCTTGGTAAGTTCTTTGTATTTGACCTCGCCTGAAGTATTAGGATCGGTAAGAGCCGGTATTTCGCCTTCAAAGACTCCCCAGACCATATCCTTGCCCTGTCCGCTGACAAGTTCGATAATCCATTTGTTACCGTCACGACTTACTGTGACAGTACCCTCGGTTATCTTCTTCTCTGACTTTGCAGCACCGCCGGAAACATTCCACCAGCAGGTACCCCAGTCAGTAAACGCAATTCCCCAGCCAAAGATATCGCCCGGATCCCAGCCAATGCCGAATGTTCCTTCAGTTATCTGTCCGCCTGCTGCAGATGGAGTGTAGGTTCCCTCATGGAGATAGCCGTCTGCACTGTAAAGGTCAACTGCAAGGTAATAGCCTTCGCCAGTCCATGATGTTGACCAGTCAGGATTCTGAACTGAAGAGATACCTGCCTGTGCAAGGCTAAGAGAAACCGAAGGGGTACCGCTTGCAACATTTGAAGATGCTGAAAGCACTGTAGAAAGTTTTACAGGCTCCGGATCAGGCTCATAAACGAGAGTCACCTTTGAGTTGATTTTCACAACGCTTCCATCAGCAAGCCAAACAGAGCCGCTGAATGAGTAATTGGTTCCATTTACAGAAACAGAGATCCCGCCATGTTCAAGAGCAACAGTCTTTCCTCCGTTTGTATAGGTTGAACCACCTTCACCTACAAGGTAGAAGCCCTTCTTGATTGAAGCTGCATCAGCTGCTGAATAGGTTACAGGCTCAAGATAGTATTTGTCGCAATAGAATTTGAGATCGAGTTTTGCACCGGCATCCGCAAGTTCGATATTGAAGCAGCGAACTCCGTCAAGTTTAACTATTGAAGATGAAACCAATTCAGTCGAGATGAAATCTGCCGGTTTCGGATAAACACCTTCCAGAGGAGAAATCGCTGATTTGGTGCATGAGCCGAGCACGAGCGCAGCCGCTGCGATAAAAATATATTTCAGTTTCATAATTGTCTAATATTTACGATTATTCCCAACCTTCATTCTGGTGAATGTTCTTGTTCAGACGAATCTCTGTTCCAGGATAAGGAAGTCTGTTGTGTTTAGGCTTGAATCCGTAACGGGAAGTATCGTCACCATTGTATTTTACATAGCTTACTGTACCGTTTGACTCAAGTTTAGGACAGTGCTTTCCATTGTCCTTCATCTTTGCCTCAGCCTCTCCCCAACGGGTAAGGTCCTGATAACGAAGGCCTTCTCCGCAAAGTTCAAGACGTTTCTCAGCCTTGATGTCTGCAAGGGTCACGCTTCCCAGAGGAGCAAGGTGAGCACGTGTACGGATTTTGTTCACATACTCAGCAGCCTTGGCACCGTTACCTGCTGCAAGGTGAGCCTCAGCGCCGCAAAGGAGAACCTCAGCATAACGCATCCAGCGTGGGTTGTTGCAGTCAAGGAAGAAGTCCATTCCGGAAGCATACTGTGAGTATCTGTCCTGAGTAGATCTCCATTTCCACATGAAGTAACCTTCACTGATGATTGACTTTCCAGGAAGGATTGAGTGTCCGCGGTCCTTCATCTGGTCATAAGTCTTGATAGTGCAGTTGAGACGATAACCATCTTTGCCTTCTACCTTTACGAACTCGTCATAGAGGTCCTTTGTAGGGTTGAGGAAGCCCCAGCCAACTTTTGCAAGATTATCTGTTGAACCATTCTGGTTGATAGACATACAGTCTGTTCTGAAGTGTGTCATCACACCGGTGAAGTCCCAGTTGTCAAATGGATTGTTCTGGTCATCGAACTTGATGCTCTCGAAGAGGCTCTCGCAGTTCTGTTTTGCCTGAACAGTGATCACATTCTCATAATCCTGATAAAGGTCATACAGACCGCTTGCGACAACTGCATCGAACTGAGCGGCAGCCTCTGCATTCTTGTTCTGCCAAAGATAAGCCTTACCCAGAACAGCCTGAGCAAACTGCTTGGTGATTCTCCATGACTTGTCATTGAGAGAAGACTTCTCAGTAAGTGCACCTGAAGCGATTGCCTCAGTAAGGTCTTTTTCAACAAGGCCCCAAAGCTCTTCGGTTGTACCATTAGGCTTTGCATACTCTGAAGGCTCGAGCTCGTGATCTACGAGAGGCGGATTTCCCCACATTGAAATAAGCTCGAAATATGACCATGCCCTGAATACTTTTGCCTCTGCAATCGCACGGTTCTTGATTTCAGAATCCGGTGCAACGTGTCCAAGAACCACATTGGCCTTATAGATAATCTGATAGTAGCTTGTGAACATACCCTCAAGCATGCTCTGTTCAGTACCGAAGGTAAACTCATTGAGCTGCTCAAGCTCGGCGTTGTCGTTACGTCCGCCACCGCCTGCCCAGAAATCATCGGTAAGCATGTTCTTACCAAGATTGAAGTTATAGCTAAGGCCTCTCATCTGGAGGTAGCATGCAATAATTGCATTCTCTGCATCCTCATCAGTCTGATAGAAAGTCTCATAGTTGAGGACTCCATGCTGAGGGATATTAAGTTTATTGCTGCAAGAAGACAGTGCAAGAACCGATGCAGCAGCAACCATTATAATATTTCTTAATTTCATTTCAGTCTCAATTTATGATTAGAATGTAATGTTAAGACCTGCAACGATCTTCTTTGAGTTAGGGTAGCTTCCCTTATCAACTCCGAGTGAGCTTCCTACACCTGTAACCTCAGGGTCGAGACCAGGATATTTGGTAAATACGAAGAAGTCATCGAGTGATGCATAGATACGAAGGTTCTGAACTTTGATCTTGCTCATCCATTTCTTAGGGAAGGTGTAACCGAGCTGGATCTGTTTGATCTTGAAGTATGAACCGTCAAGAACGCTTGCAGATGAAATGAAGAATTT
>JBJFDE010000440.1:0-13434 GCA_051889855.1 Candidatus Cryptobacteroides sp.
AATGATGGCTCAATCAAGGCCTATGCCCTTGATTCAAGGACAATTATATCCGATTATCCGGAAGCAGAGTTTCCTGAAGGGAAATGGACTGCAAAGCTTGATTTGTCACAGTTCCCGGTTTATTCTGCTCCTACAAGACTTGAAGAGGCCTTGTATAACCTTGCTTTGGAGGAGGTTATAATTGCTGTGGAACCTGATTCTACCCTGCGGACTGGCAAAGAGTGGGGTGGAGTATGGACAAGGGATGTAAGCTACAGCATCCTTCTTGGTGTATCCCACCTTCAGACCCAGGCCTCTATAAACAGCCTTGTCAGAAAGGTTGACCAACTTGGCCGTATCATCCAGGACACAGGCACCGGAGGAAGCTGGCCATGCTCGACAGACAGGAATATCTGGGCTGTTGCCGCATGGGAGATTTACAAGGTGACAGGAGACAAGCAGTGGCTTGAGTACATATATCCGATTATCAAGAGAAGTCTGGAAGATGATATTCTCGTATCACTCAATCCTCAGACAGGAATGTTCAAAGGAGAGTCCAGCTTCCTGGACTGGAGAGAACAGGAATATCCTCGTTGGATGGCCCCTGTGGATATATATAATAGTGAGAATCTGGGAACTGAATGTGTTCATTATCAGGCATTCAGCATTCTTGCCAAACTAGAAAGGATGTTCGGGACAGACTCTGATGCTGCAAGGTATGAATCCATTGCCCAAGGCATCAGGGACGGAATCAACGAATATCTGTGGATGGAAGACAAAGGCTATTATGCACAGTATCTCTATGGCCGTCAGAATCTGATTGTGTCACCACGCTCGGAAACTCTGGGTGAGGCTCTTGCCGTGCTTTATGACATTGCCGGTCCTGAAATGGCAGTTTCCATCTGCTCGAATGTGCCATGCCAGGATTATGGTACGGCTTGCTTCTTCCCTAACATCGGAGATATTCCTCCATACCACAATGATGCAATGTGGCCTTTTGTCCAGGCATATTGGATGAATGCCTGCAAGAAGGCAGGGAACGAGGCCGGAGTCATGCATTCGATTGCAACTATTTCACGTCTTGCTGCTTTCTGCCTTACCAATAAGGAAAACATGGTGATATACAATGGAAAATGGCAGGGAACCCAGATCAATTCTTCAAGACAGCTCTGGAGCATCGCCGGCAATCTGACCATTGTCAACAATATTCTCTTTGGAATGGAATGGGAGGATAATGGTCTGAGATTCAATCCATTCGTACCAAAGGCTCTTGCCGGGACCCGTAAATTGACAGGCTTCCGCTATAGGGACGGCATGTATGATATTACTGTTGAGGGATATGGAAGCGGAATACGCAGTTTCCTTATTGACGGAGTGAGGGCAGAGGCTTTCATCACTGCCGAATCAGCAAAGGGACATCATACCATCAATATCGTCCTTAACGGAGTCCTCGATCCTTCAAGCATCAATATGACTGCCAATGCATATTCACCTCTGACTCCTGTTTGTGCTGTAAATGAAGGTGCCCTGACATGGGAGAGTGTCGATGGCGCGTCAATGTACAAGATTATTCGCAGCGGTGAGTGTGTTGCAACTACAACGGAATCATCTTATAAGATAGCTCAGGATGGCGAGTACCAGGTGATTGCCGTAGGAGAAAATGGCTATGAATCGTTTGCAAGCGAGCCTGTAGAATGTTTCGGCAGCATGACTGAAAAAGATATCGAGTCTGCTTGCAAATTGTCCAGAGCTCCATACAAAGCCTTTGCAGGAGCTGGCTATATTGACCTTACTCAGGAGAATAATTCCGACATTTCTTTCACAGTTGATGTTCCTGAAGAGGGCGAATATGCGATAGATTTCCGCTTTGCCAATGCCAACGGCCCCATCAATACTGAAAACAAATGCGCCATCCGTACCCTTCATGTTGACGGACAGCGTCTCGGTCCTGTCATCATGCCTCATTGCGGTACAGGAGCCTTTGACACATGGCGTTACACGAATGTGCTCAAGGCAAGGCTTACCGAAGGCAGGCACACATTCCGCCTGACATTCGAGCCTGAGAATCGAAATATGAACATACAGACTAACAGCGCTGCACTTGACTGTATCCGCCTGATTCGTCTCTGAATTCAATAAATATATAAGAGGCTGACCAAATCATCTTTTGGTCAGCCTCGTTTTTATCCCAGGAAACTGAGAAGGATACCCGCTGCAACCGCAGAACCGATGACACCGGCAACATTCGGTGCCATTGCATGCATAAGCAGATGGTTGTTCTTGTCGAATTCGCGTCCCACCACTTCAGATACGCGCGCAGAATCCGGCACGGCGGATACACCCGCATTTCCGATGAGAGGATTGATCTTGTGTCCTTCCCTTGCGAACAAGTTCATGAACTTTGCGAAGAGGACACCGCAAATGGTTGCGATGACGAAAGAAATGAGTCCGAGGAGGAAAATCTTGATGGATTTGCCTGAAAGGAACACATTCGCCTGGGTTGAGCAACCGACTGTCACTCCGATCAGGATGGTCACCACATCAATAAGCGGACCGCGTGCAGTCTCGGCAAGACGCCTTGTAACTCCGCTCTCTTTCAGCAAGTTACCGAAGAAGAGCATTCCGAGAAGTGGCATGCCTGAAGGGACGATCATAGCGGTGAGGATGAATCCTGCTATCGGGAAGATAATCTTTTCTTTCTGGCTGACCGGACGTGGAGGTGCCATTCTGATGAGCCTTTCCTTCTTTGTTGTCAGCATGAGCATGATAGGTCTCTGAATCACAGGGACGAGGGCCATGTACGAGTAGGCTGACACCGCAATTGCTCCCATCAGTTCCGGAGCAAGCTTGGATGAAAGGAAGATTGCCGTCGGGCCGTCTGCTCCGCCGATGATGCCTATGGCTCCAGCCTCAGCAGGTGTGAATCCCAGATACATTGCAAGGATGTATGCTCCGAAGATTCCGAACTGGGCAGCCGCTCCGATGAGCATGAGCCTTGGCTGTGAAATCAATGCTGAAAAGTCGGTCATAGCTCCGATTCCGAGGAAAATCAGAGGCGGATACCACCCTTTCTGTACGCCCTGGTACAGGATATTCATCACGGACCCTTCTTCATAAATGCCTATGTTCAAGCCGGATACAAAAGGGATGTTACCGATGATCATACCGAATCCGATAGGAATCAGCAGAAGCGGTTCCCATTCTTTCTTGATGGCTACCGTTATGAAGAAGATGCCGATGCACACCATGATGATGTGCTGGAATGTAATGTTTGCAAAGCCTGTGAAACCAATGAATTCACGCAGGCTTTCGAGTACTGTCTCCATTTATTCTAGGTTTAGGATACCTGTTACTGGATTGTCACAATCGGAGCTCCCTGTTGTACTGAATCTCCCTTCGAAGCATTGATAGCTGTCACGGTGCCGCTGACAGGGGCCTCAATGGAATTCTCCATCTTCATCGCCTCAAGCAGCGCTACTTCCTGACCGGCCTTGACGGTATCTCCAACATTCACTTTGATAGCGATGACAACGCCTGGAAGTGGTGCAGTTGCTGCCTTTCCTGCAGAAGGGGCAGCCGAAGGTGCCGGAGCAGCCGGTTTTGATGCCGCCGCCTGAGGCTGTGGTGAAACTGCCTTTGGTGCCTGAACCGGTGAACTTGCCTGAGCATGTACAGGTGCTGTTGCTGCCGGAGCACTTGCCGGAGTATCGGCTATCTGTACGCTGTAGTGTGTCCCATTGACGGTGACATCTGCGTTATTTCCTGATACTGAATTGATTGTAACCTTGTACTGGTTGCCGTTGATGATATATGTACGTTCCATTATTTATTTCTTTTGATGGTTATTATATAACTTTCCTGATCGTGTACTGAATTCTCAAGATACTCATTGAGGGCCATTCCGATGGCAGCATGGACTTCTCCTGAAAGTTCATCATTCAAAGCCATGGCAATGGCGGCAGCCGTCTCTGCTTCCCCGGAGCTGTTCTTTCTGCGCGGACACAATTTCTTCAGGTTTATCTTGCCGGAATTGAACGCACCGAGGATGCCGAAGAATATGTAAAGAATAATCAGTGCGCTGAACACTACTGCTACTGCAGTGAGCGTCATGATAAAGCCGTGAGGGTCCCTCTCGGCGAGCATCATGCTCTTGGTGGAAGCGGCTGGAAGTATTGTTAGCAAATCTGCCATAATGCTCTTGTTTTACAATGGAAGATTATCATGTTTCTTGTAAGGATTCTCCTGCTTCTTGTCTGCAAGTGCCTCAAGTGCCCTGATGATGCGGAAACGGGTGTTGCGAGGCTCAATCACATCATCAATGTAGCCGTAGCTTGCCGCATTGTATGGATTGCAGAAAAGATCATTGTATTCATCCTTCTTTGCCTGAGCCGCTTCTGCCTTTCTGACAGGATCCTCGATGGTTTTGATTTCCTTTGAATAAAGAATCTCCACAGCTCCTTCCGCTCCCATTACTGCAATGTTTGCCGAAGGCCATGCATAGTTGATATCTCCTCTTAACTGCTTGCAGCTCATGGTGATGTGTGCTCCACCATAGGACTTGCGAAGTGTCACGGTTACTTTCGGGACAGTTGCCTCACCGTATGCATAGAGGAGTTTTGCGCCGTGTGATATTATGGCTCCATACTCCTGCTGGGTACCGCAAAGGAAGCCAGGTACGTCAACGAGGGTTACAAGCGGAATGTTGAACGCGTCGCAGAAGCGTACAAAACGCGCTGCCTTTCGTGAGGCATTGATGTCGAGTACACCTGCGAGTATCTTCGGCTGATTCGCCACAATGCCGACCGACCTTCCGTTCATGTGGGCAAAGCCGATGATGATGTTCTTGGCGAAACTCTTGTGGATTTCGAAGAATCTTCCGTCATCGACGATGCTCCCGATAACCTGATACATGTCGTATGGTTTGTTCGGATTATCCGGGATAATGTCGTTCAGTGCATCATCCACCCTCCCGGCCGGATCGTTTGTAGGAACGAACGGAGCTTTTTCCCTGTTGTTGGATGGAATGAAACTCAGCAGGTCCTTGATAATCTGAATGCCTTCCTCTTCATTCTCGGCAGCAAAATGCGCCACTCCGCTCTTGCTGGCATGTACGCTTGCTCCGCCGAGGTCTTCCTGAGTGACGGACTCGCCTGTTACGGTCTTGACTACTCCCGGGCCTGTAAGGAACATATAGGAAGTGTCCTTGATCATGATGTTGAAGTCAGTCAGGGCAGGGGAGTAAACGGCTCCTCCGGCGCACGGACCGAAAATACCTGAAATCTGAGGTACCACTCCTGAAGACAGAATATTCCTTTCGAAGATTTCTCCGAATCCTGCCAGAGAGCAGATTCCTTCCTGAATCCTTGCTCCGCCTGAGTCATTGAGGCCGATGCAAGGTGCACCGTTACGCATGGCCATGTCCATGACCTTGCAGATTTTCTGTGCCATGGTTTCTGACATCGAACCGCCAGAAACCGTGAAATCCTGTGCAAATACATAAACGAGGCGACCGTCGATTGTACCTTGTCCGGTTACGACTCCGTCTCCGTCGAATTTCGTCTTTTCCATTCCGAAGTTTGTGCAGCGGTGCTGGACGAACATATCGAATTCCTCAAAGCTGCCTTCGTCAAGAAGCATCGCGAGCCTTTCGCGTGCCGTGAATTTTCCTTTTGAGTGTTGCGCATCAATTCTTTTTTGACCGCCTCCCATTCTTGCAGAGGCTCTGCGCTCAACAAGTTCTTTAATCTTTTCCGTCTGGATGCTCATATTTTCTTGTGTTTGCATCGTTAATAAATTGGCCGCAAAGATAGTATTTTTTCCCAAGAGGACTTTAAACTGTGCCACGCATAACCAGATTACACCACAATAAAGCAAAAAAGGCTGCCCTGTGGCAGCCTTATGACAATATAGTCCGGAAATTACGGTTTCATTGTGGTATATACGTTCTGGACATCGTCGTCCTCCTCGATTCTCTCAATGAGTTTTTCGATATCGGCTTTATCTTCGCCTTCAAGCTCCTTGAGCTCCACGTTAGGGAGTCTGGTGAACTCAGCAGAGATAAGTTCATAACCGTTGTCCTCGATGTATTTCTGGATTGAGTTGAAAGCCGTGAACTCGCCGTAGATGACAATCTCCATCTGCTCGTCCTCGTTCTCCTCCTCGAAAATCTCTTCAACACCGTAGTCAATCATTTCAAGCTCAAGCTCTTCCATGTCGTAAGGCTTGTCGCTCTTCATCCTGAACATACATTTGCGGTCGAACATATAGTCAACGCTTCCTGATGTTCCGAGGGAACCGCCGCTCTTTGTGAAATATGAACGTACGTTCGCTACAGTACGGTTGTTGTTGTCGGTTGCCGCTTCAACGAGGACTGCTATGCCGTGAGGACCGTATCCTTCGAATACTACCTCCTTGTAATCGCTCTGGTCCTTGTCGCTTGCCCTTTTGATAGCCCTCTCGATATTGTCCTTAGGCATGTTCTCGCTCCTTGCAGTCTGGAGAAGAGCCCTCAGACGAGGGTTACCGGTCACATCGGGACCACCCTGTTTTACAGCTATAGTGATTTCTTTACCGATCTTGGTGAATACGCGGGCCATGTGACCCCATCTTTTGAATTTTCTTTCCTTTCTGAATTCAAATGCACGTCCCATATACTAATTATTTTTCGATGCGTCCGATTTATTTTTCGATGCGTCCGATGTACTTGTCAATATCATATCCTTCCATTGACTGAGGATACTGATCTTTAATCTTCTTGTAGAAAGAAAGTGCTTTTGACTCCTGTCCGAGCTTCTCAGCTACGAGACCAGCCTTGAGAAGGTAACCGGCAGCGAACATGTCATCGCTCTGGGCAGCAGCTTTCTCGAAATATCCGAGAGCCTTGTCATAATTCTCGAGTCCTACATAAGCATCACCAAGGCATGCAAGAGCACGGGCAGCCAGAATAGCATCTTTTCCCTTGTATGAATTCAAATATTTGATGGCGCTGTCATAGTTTCCGAGCTGAAGTTCACAGACACCAGCATAGAAATAAACTGATTTTCCAGCCTTTGCACCATATTCATCAATGATCTGTGCGAATCCGAGAGCATTGCCGTCACCGTTGAGAGCAGTCTCGAAATCTGAATTGATGAAGCTCTGCTCTGCAGAAACCATCTGACCCTGAGCCTCGACAACTGAAGGCTGATAAGCGAATTTGTACCAGCAGAAAATACCGGCTGCAATTACTACTGCTGCTGCAAGGGCAATGGCAAGTTTCTTTCCATTCTCCTTGAAGAAGAGCTCTGTTTTGGAAACTGCCTCGGCAACTACCTCAGCGTTCTCATTTTTGATTTCTTTTTCCTTAGCCATAATATTATTACATTTTTAATTGTCATTCGGGTGCGGAATCTGGTAAAACCGCAAACAGCGCGCAAATTTAGGAAATATCGAGCAAAAAACCAATTAAAATATGCTCTTCTTCATTAAAATGACTAAATTTGCCGCCCGTTTTTAACAGGTAAATTATGCAACAGGTACAGACGACGAACTACAGCTTCATAAGCAAAATCAAGAGCCATGTCAGCTCCAGCGTCATGCTCATTTTATGCACGGTACTGGCGCTGATTTGCGCCAATTGCCCTGCTACGGCACAGTGGTACAGTGATTTCTGGCAGAACGAAATGTCTCTGTCAATCGGCAATTTCAATTTCTTCAGCCATGGGGGACATCCAATGACTATCATGCAGGTAATCAATGACTTCCTTATGGCCATCTTCTTCCTTTCTGTAGGTCTTGAAATCAAGCGTGAAATCCTTGTTGGAGAATTGTCATCGATGAAAAAGGCACTCCTTCCTATCATCGGAGCATGCGGAGGAATGATTGTCCCGGTAGTGGTGTATGCAATCCTGTGCGGCGGCAATCCTGAAATGCACAGGGGTCTGGCCATCCCTATGGCCACTGATATCGCATTCTCCCTCGGAGTTCTGGCCATTTTCAGTACTAGAGTACCTGTAGGACTGAAAGTCTTCCTGGCAGCACTTGCAGTTGCAGATGACCTTGGCGGCATCATCGTCATAGCACTATTCTATTCGTCCGACATAAATGTGACATACATCATTCTTACGCTGCTATGCGTAGTCGTCATGGCGGTGGCAAACTGGCGGAAAGTCCGCGGCAAAGCCTTCTATCTCATTGTAGGACTTGTACTTTGGTACACCATGCTCAATTCAGGAATACATGCAACGATTGCCGGTGTTATCGTCGCATTCTGCGTCCCTGCAACTCTCAAGAGGGGTACAGGATATTATCTTGAGCGAATCCGCGGACATATAAGCAATTTCCCAGTCATTGATATAGACAAGAATAAGACTGTAGTCCTCACTCATGACCAGATACATACCTTGAAGAGCATCGAGTCTGCAGCCGACAAACTTATCAGTCCGCTCCAGGACCTCGAGGATAACCTTCAGGGTCTGATAAATTGGTTTGTAATCCCTATTTTTGCATTCGCAAATGCAGGTGTTGCACTGAAAGGCATGACAGCAGGAGATATTTTCTCAGGAGTCAGCCTGGCAGTCATGCTCGGCCTCGTAGTGGGAAAATTTGTCGGAGTATTCTCTTTCTCATGGCTCAGTGTGAAACTCAGGATAGTTTCTCTTCCGGAAGGAGCAACATGGAAGTCATTCGCCAGCGTCTGCGTTCTTTGCGGCATTGGATTCACAGTCTCAATGTTCATCGCCGACCTCTCATTCTCCGCTCTGGGAGTTGAAGGAGCTCATCTTCTGAACAACGCCAAGCTCGGTATCCTTTGCGGATCGCTCATCGCGGCAATCCTTGGAGCCTTCCTGCTCAACAAGACACTTCCGAAGGAAAAGTAATATCAATGGGGCCAGCCCCTATTCCGCATGAATATCCGGCTCGATATGCAGAGAAATCTGTGTCATCGGGCCGAATTCTTTTTTCAGGGCCTTCTCGACTTTTGTGGTAATGTCGTGAGCAGTAGCCACATTCAAAGTTGGATCTACAACAATATGGGCATCAATTATCACGGAGTTTCCGTTCTTCCTGGTCTTGAGCTCATGAATGTCATGTACTCCGTCAATAGTCTTTCCAATGTTCACAATCTTGTCCTCTTCTTCATCCGGGAGTGAAGTCTCAAGCAAATCCTTGATGCAAGGAATGGACATCTTCACGGCTATGTAAATGATGGCGATGCTGATGCAGCATGAAGCAATAGGGTCAAGCATTGACCATTTGTCGCCCAGAAGCATCGCTCCGCCGATACCGAGCAGTGATCCGATTGATGAAAGCGCATCTGACCTGTGATGCCATGCATTAGCGACAAGTGCCTGACTTTCAACGCGGTTTGCCACTCTCATGGTAGCCCTGTAAATCGCCTCCTTAGCTATGATGGATATGGCAGCCGCAATCAGGGCGATCATTCCCGGACGTGCAACAGCCTCGCCCTTTGCAATGCTGATGATGGACTGAACCCCGGAGGACATGAGTTCGGCACCCACTATTACCAGAATGATGCTTACTATAAGAGTGGCGAATGTCTCGAACTTTCCGTGTCCGAAATCATGGTCGCAATCCTTCTCCTTGGAAGACAGGTGGACGAATATCAGTATGATCACATCGCTTAAAAGGTCTGACAGTGAATGTATTCCGTCTGCAACCATTGCCGCACTCTTTCCGATGATTCCTGCGAGTATCTTGCAAATTGTGAGCACAATATTCACCAATGACCCCCAGAGGGTGATGTTCTGAATCTGTTTTTCTCTGCTGTTCATCATAACCATTTATATTGAAAAAGAACTGCGAAGTTAATATTTTTCATATTATCTCCGCAGTTTTCGTGATTATTTTACCTGTGTCATATCATCTTCTGACAACCTTTATAGGATTGAGCCCGTTTGAGTCAAATTTGCAGATGTATTTTCCGTCGGGACCGATTACATGCACGTCTCCGTTATTCACATAGTCGGAACTGCCGACAAAGACATAACCATCATAAGTCACTGAAAGAGAATATGCCTTAGGGAATTCCACTCCATCTTCCACGAACTCCCTGACATCTGCCGCAGCCTGTGATGCATCCAGTGTGCTGACTTTGCCCGGAAGGGGATTGTAATTCTGGTCATAACCGCCGGTGAGCATGAAAATCCTGTTGCCAGGACCCTTTGTCATCCATATCAGATTGCTGAATCCAAGATTCGTTACCGTCATGTCGGACGTGCTGATCACCTGAAGCATTCCCGGAATGTCTGCATAGTTGCCTTTGCTTGAAACAAAGATGAGACTGCCCTGGTCATTGGCCTTGACAAATTCAGGATTGGTATTGACCTGAATCTTTGCTGTCTCCTTGAACATATCCAGGTCCACCACCGACACGGTTTTGGCATAATCCGGATAATTCATGCCGCCTGAATTGGCAACATAGGCCTTTCCTGAGCAACAATCCAATCCTTCAGGGTATTCTCCCACCTTAGTGCATTCGACCTTGTAATCCTCGGCAGGGTCTATCCTTCCGAGATAACCTTCATAGTAGGTGACATAAACCTTGCCCTGATAACTGCAAAGATATCGTGGCTGGAATGCATGGGCTTCTCCCATCCCGAATGTGATTTCTTTCTTGATTCTTAGCTCGGAATCGGTAACGAAAATACGTCTGGAGTTCGAAACCGCGATATAAATTTCATCTCCTGCTACCAGAATGTCCTGCCCGAGGTCTCCAAGGTACTTTCCATTGGCCTGATAAAAAGCATTCGTAGCAAGTTCTTTATTATCAATATTAAAAACAGATATGTTGCTATTATTAACATTTATGTTTCCACTATTCAGGACGAAATATCCGCCGTTATTTGCTTCATTTCCGTCTTCATTTCCCACTTTGCTGCATCCTGCAAGCAAAGCCAATGCGATAGTCGCAAAAAGTTTAATTCTGATGTTCTTCATATATTAATAAGTAAATTTGATTGTCACTCTGAATGACCTCCCGCTCATTGGGTAGCCACGTATTATTTCATAATTTCTGCCTCCAAGGTTCAGCGCGTCAAGGCTGGCTCTCAACTTTACCTGCCTTATTTCGAATGTTTTGCCGACGCTGATGCAATGGTCGAAATACCCTCTGATAAGGTTTGATTCTATATTCTGAGCCAGGGCGTATCTTTTGCCCACGCCGCTGAATGTGTATGTCGCGCCTAACCATGGTGTGTCCGCCGACAATATGACGTTGCCGCAGCATCGAGGGGTGTATGGAATCTGGTGACGGTAGTTCTTGGCCGCGGGATCTGTGATGTCAACGGCGTATTGATATGAAAAATTTGCATCTGCATGGATGCTGAAATCCGTCGATATTTCCCAATGAATCCCGGCCGTAATATCCGTCCCGGCCATCACCACTTTCCCTATGTTCCTCATTTTCCATATAAATAGGGTGGGTATGGCTGTTATTTTATCCTTTATGTAGTTGCAATATATGTCGGCTGTGAGGTTGATGCCCAGGCCGTGCCTGGGGAAGTATTTTTTCCAACTTGTGCCAATATTGGCCTGATATGCCTTTTCCGGCGACAGGGATGTGTTGCCGACTCTTGAATAATAGAGGTCATTGAATGTGGGAAGTCTATGGCTTTCTTTTAAGAATGTTCTGAAAATCAGACTTCTATCTTTAGTTAAACAATATGAGAAACTGACAGAAGGCGAAAGCCTGACCATAGGCTCCGGGGCTATTATGCCGTTGACATCTTCCCTCAGCCATTCTTTCATGGCCGTGGCGAGTATCGTGCCTGTGATTCTCAGACGTTCAGTCGTATATTTGGCCGACAATGCCGTCAGGCTGCTAAGCCTTACCGGGTATGGACATTCCGGGATGGTAGAGTCAAGGATATTGGTAAAAATGTCTTCTGCAATGGAAATTCCCCATTTCCCGGACTCTTGTCCGTTGTTCCTGCACCCTTCTCCTTCCCAGCCGGCAACAGCGCTCAGATATGCTTCCTGCTGGAGATATCTGCTGTCTTCCGATGCCGTGGAAGATGTGTTGATATATCTGTTCCATGCATTTGTGTATGAGGCATTTATATCTGCCTTCCATCCATTGCCATTGTTCAGACGGTATTTTGCATAAAATGCGCAGTTCCTGTCATACAGCCTTTCCGTCGGATTCTGATAATATAGTATGACACTGCCGGGAAGCCCTCTTTCTGACTGGAAATATGATGCTTTGGTGCTGAGACTGCCACATTTACCGAGGCTTGTCCTGTAATTCAATTCTCCGCTGACAGAATTCACATCGCTGTTCAGCCTGTGCATTTCTGTTGTTTCATTCCCGTTCCTGAGAATGAAGGGGTATTCTCCATCGCTGTGCAGATAATTGAAGTCGGCTGAAAGAATACAGCATTCAGTTGGCTTGAAGCCAAGGTGCAGAGTTGGATTCCAGGTTCCGAAACATCCTCCTGCCAGAGATGCGGATGCATTGAATCTTTTCTCCATATCTGCATTGCCCCATCCTGCAGAGAATAGATTTGAATATGTGCTGATTGATAGGGTAGAGGCCGCTCCCTGGAGTCTGGCACTTATGAATATATCATCGGACGGGCCTTCAGATATTGTGATGGAAGATACGTTCTCAAGCATGAAGCGGCTGATGTCAACCTGCCCGTTCTGGGCATCGGTTATGGCAAACCCGTCATAGCAAACTCCTGTATGAGATGCACCCATGTTCCTGACAGACACAGTCTTAAGTCCTCCTATACCTCCATAGTCCTTCACACTGACTCCTGCCATGGTCCTGATTGCTTCGTCCAGTTGCTTCGCTCCTCTTCTTTCAATTGTTCCGGCATCAATCACTTGTACGATGCTCCCTGATTCGTGGGTACTGAATGACTTGTTTTGCCTAATCATAGAACTTTCCAATGTATCTGTCTCAATGCCAACTTCCATTTCACATTTACCAATTGGCGAATAATCAACAAAATAACACCCTCCCGGCAAATCAGATTTGCCGAGGGAGCATATACTTGACATAGCCAACAGCACTCCTGTCAAAAGGAGCGCCTTCCACTTGTTATTTATAAATAGCATCGTTGTTGACACTGCAGACCTGACCCCGGGCCTGTTTGTGAAACATTGCTTATGGCAGGTCTTCTGACTTATCCGCTTCGATGCGCCTTCCCGTCATGTTTGTCCTGACGGAGCAAATGTGGAGACAGTGGCAAGAATGCAAAGAAACGCCTCACACGAGGCAAAGGACTTACAGCTGCGGGCACAGTCCCGGATTTTCACCGGGTTCCCTTTTCAACCGGACCGGGCGAAGCCCCTCCGGTCACCATAAGCCGCCGCAAATATATGAATATTATTTGAAACTGAGCCTGACATTTGCTATATTTGTCGTTGCTGCCATTTGCAGGCGTGACTACATTTATTATGGAACAGATACGACAGATACCTTACGGAGTGTCCGATTTCAGGTCGGTC
>JBJFDE010000441.1:0-13380 GCA_051889855.1 Candidatus Cryptobacteroides sp.
GTTGATGGAGAGCACAACAACTGGGCAGTAGTAAGCGGCACCGAGGAAGTCATTGAAATGGTTCAGAATCTCGGCAACATGGATCCTGACTTTTTCGAAAAGTTTCTTCCTGGAAAGGAGTACGAGGAGTTCAGAGGATATCTCAGTGCAATGAAGTTCACTGGAAATGTCTATGCCATGAGAGAGGGCGAAATCGCTTTCCCGAACCAGCCGATTATCATAGTGGAAGGACCGCTAATCGAAGCTCAGGTACTTGAAACGCCTATGCTTTGCATAATGAACCACCAGATGGCAGTTGCCACAAAAGCTTCCAGGGTATGCAGGGCCACCAACCGTCCGGTCAGTGAGTTCGGCTCCAGGAGAGCACACGGTCCATGGGCGGCGACTTATGGTGCCAAGGCTGCCATCATTGCCGGATGCAGCAACACCTCCAACATACTCACGGGAGCGATGTTCGGATGCGGTTCCACAGGAACGATGGCCCACAGCTACGTGACTTCTTTCGGAAGCACCGTGGAAGGCGAACATGAAGCTTTCAGCACATATATCAGGACACACAGGAACGAACCTCTCATCCTCCTGATTGATACATACGACACCCTCCGCTGCGGCATCCTCAACGCAATGAGAGCATACAAGGAAAACGGAATCGATGACAATTACGAATATGGATACGGAGTGCGTCTGGACAGCGGAGACCTTGCATACCTTTCAACCGAATGTCGCCGCATCCTTGACGAAAACGGATTCCATAAATGTAAAATATTCGCCACCAATTCATTGGATGAATACCTCATCACCGATCTGGAAAGGCAGGGCGCATGCATTGATTCTTACGGAGTCGGTGATGCGATTGCAACCAGCAAGGCTGCCCCTTGCTTCGGCAACGTTTACAAACTGGTGCAGATTGATTCCGAGGCAGTGCTGAAAAGGTCTGAAGACAAGATCAAGCTCATCAATCCGGGCTTCCAGATTACCTGGCGAATCATGAAGAATGACCCGGTGAAAGGAGAGATTTTCAAAGCGGACGTGACATGCCTGCGCGGTGACCAGCTTTGCAAAAAGATTGAGGCAGGAGAAAGTTTCACGATTTGCGATGAATATGACCGTTACAAATTCAAGACTTTCGACGCAGGTGATTACAAAGCCTTTCCTCTGCAGCACAAGGTGATTGAGAATGGACGCAGATGTGCTCCCGAGCACTCTTTGGCAGAAAAGAAGGCTTATTACAACACAACGCTTGCCCATTTCAGCCCGAGTGAAAGGCGTCTGATCAACCCTCATTATTATAAGGTGGACATCTCCGATGACCTGTATAACCTGAAAATGGAGATTATTACCCGACTTGTAAACGAAATCAACAATTTCAAGATATGATAAACAGCGCACTTGTTGTAGTGGACATGCTTTATGACTTCATAGACGGAAGCCTTGCATGTCAGAATGCGGACAATGCCGTAAAGGAGACCTTGCGATTCATTGAATCACACACCGAGAACAATGACGGAGGCGGGATCGAAATTCTTGACATGTTCCCTGTTCTTTTCATCCGGGACCACCATCCTGCAGACCATTGTTCATTTGCAAGCGAAGGAGGCATCTGGCCTTCCCACTGCGTTGCAGGAACCCATGGCGGTGAGATTCATGAGCAGCTCCAGCCTTATGTAGTCGAGGAACTGACATTCGACAAAGGATGCGACAAGGCTTGCGAGCAGTATTCAGGCTTTGATGGGATGAACAACGCAGGACAGTCTCTGGGTGAAGTTCTGGAATTGCTTGACATTCAGGATGTCTATGTATGCGGAATTGCTACGGAATATTGTGTACGCAATACCTGTGAGGACTTGCTCAAGGCAGGATTCAAGGTGAACCTTCTTGAAAAGGCCGTTGCATGGGTTGACCATGAAGGTCACAAGAAAGCTCTTGCCGAGATGAATGAGGAAGGCATTGTCCTCAAATAAAAGAGTTTGATGAAAGCGATGATTTTTGCAGCGGGTCTGGGAACCCGTCTCAAGCCTTTGACCGACAGGATGCCGAAAGCTCTGGTGGAAGTTGACGGCAAGCCCTTGATTGAACATGTGGCGCGCAAACTCCATGATGCAGGCTTTGAGGAAGCAGTCGTGAATGTGCACCATTTTGCAGACATGATAGAAGAATGGGTCGGGCATCAGGACTGGATGAAGTTCGAAATCAGCGATGAAAGAGCACTTCTGCTTGAAACAGGAGGAGCAGTCCTGCATGCAAGAAACCTGCTTGACGGCTGTGGTAGCTTCCTTATCCATAATGTGGATATATTTACGAATGCTGATTTGAAAGCATTCGCTGCACAACATCGCCCGGATGCACTTGCCACCTTGCTCGTCAGCAAGCGGGAAACATCGCGATACTTTCTTTTCCATCCTGACACCATGCGTCTTTGCGGATGGATGAATGTGAAGACCACCGAGACCATAATGGCTGACAAATCAATTGCAGCCGAAGACTGCGTCAGACTGGCTTTTTCAGGAATCCATATCATGTCTGACCGGGTATTCCCCCTTATGGAAAAATACGTAAAGGATAACGGAATTTCCTCTAATTCCGGTGCAGGAGCACGCTTCCCGATAAGAGACTTCTATTTGTCCATGGCTCAGGCCTATCCGATTTATGGCATTGATGATCCGGGGCTGAGAATGTTGGATGTCGGCAAGCTCGACAGCCTCGATTTTGCACAATTGCATAATAATTACTACCTTTGCCGAGTTTTATGAGAAATTTTTTGGCAAAAATATGGGTGCCAATAGTGCTCGTCGGAGCAGCTGCCGTCCAATCTTTCGGTATCGATGTCGGCAGAATGGCGGGAATTGCCGGGACGGCAGACTCCCTGAATCTTCTCAGACAGAACGACAGTTCACAGGCTGTCATGCTGTCTGGTGACACCGTATTCAACGATCAGACCAACACTCTTTTCGTTGCTGCCAAAGACACCATCAAAGTACCGGATTCCCTTCGCACGAGCGATCCTTTCAAATTCAAATATTACATTGCACTCAAGGACTCACTTACAAGGGCACAGGTGCGTGACTCCCTTATCAATGTGGGTGATAGTCTGGAACTTCATAAACTTGATTCCCTTTATATCAAGGATTCCACAGAAGTTGCGACAGCCAAATTCGAGGCATGGTACAACAGTTTGAGCAAGAGGGAAAAGAAAAAATACAAATATGAGCAGGAACTCCCTGCAAAGATAGCCGAAATGAACCGCAAGCTGGCGGTCAAAGACAGTCTCAAGGCAGTCAGGGACAGTATCACGGAAAATACCCCCCGCATCCTTGAAACATACGTACTCCCGGATTCTCTCCAATACAAGAGAATGCTGATCTGGGAAAATGACAGGAATTTCCAGGACTTGAAGCTGAAGGATGTGGATACCTCATATAATTATAATTTCCATGAATATCCGTTCTTCAAGAAAGACGTGAATGCTTCATACCTTGGAGTAATCGGTTCTCCTGTACAGAATTACAACTACTTCAAAAGGGACGTTGAAGACAATGTAATATTCTATGCACCATACAAGTGCTACAACGCCTCACCTGAAACAATCACCAACTACAATACCAAAACCCCTTATACTGAACTGGCATATTGGGGTACTCTATTCGCAAATACCGAAAAGGAAGAATCCAACGTCAAGGTCCTGACTACACAGAACATACTTCCGGAGCTGAACCTCACTCTCGATTTCCATCGCTTCGGAGGAAGGGGACTTTTGTCGAATGAGGCTGTAAACAACAGAAGCTTTGCAGCTTACACCAACTATCTGGGCAAGAAATACCTGATGCACGCAGGTTTCATATATCACAAAATAGACAGATCTGAAAACGGTGGAATCACTGACCTGTCCATGATCAGGGACACCACAGTCGATGCCAGGGAAATCCCTGTGAGTCTGACGAATGCGAAAAACACTCTGAAAAAGAACACAGTATATCTTGATCAGTCGTTGCGTCTGCCGTTTTCGTTCATCAAACAGACCAAGAGCAGAAAGGAACGCATGCAGCTGCAGGCTGAGAGGGACAGCATCATGGCAAGCGGTGATTCCCTTGCAATCGAGGAACTGCTCGACAGAGAGAAGGAGGAAAAGATGAGCCGCAGCCTGAGGGCTGACACACTTGACAAGAACATTACATCGCTCATCTTCGGTCACAGCAGCGACTACTCAGTATTCAGAAAAAAATATGAGGACAACATTTCCTCTTCTGACGCTGCAGGACGGGCCTTCTACAATGACAAGTTCTATCTCCATCCGACCAAAAGTGCAGACTCATTGAGAGTCATGAAGCTGGAAAACAAGGTGTACGTACGCCTGCAGCCATGGTCTAGCGACTTCATCGTTTCTAAAATAGATGTAGGAATCGGAGATAAACTTACCAACTATTACTCATTCCGCCCCGATAATTATCTTGGCGGCAAAATGAATGTAACCATGAATTCGGTGTATCTCTACGCCGGAGCCAGAGGACAGTACAAGAAATATCTGAGTTGGGACGCCACGGGAAAATACAATTTCCTCGGATATGAAGCAAATGACTTCATGGTGGCTGGAAACCTCTCATTCAGCACCTTCCCGTTCAGAAGGGACAGGAACAGCCCAATCAGAATCGATGCTCATTTCGAAACAAGCCTCAAGGAACCGGACTATTATGAGCAACACCTGTTTACCAACCATTTCAAATGGGACAATGAGTTTGGCAAGATTTCTGTAACAAAGGCCCAGGCTTCGCTCAGCATCCCTCGCTGGAGATTGTCTGCATCTTTCACTTACGGCTTGCTGAGCGGAAACATTTATTATGATACCGAAGGTATCGTACGGCAAAATGACACGCCAATGAGCGTGATGACCGCAATGGTCAGGAAGGATTTCAAGATTTGGAAATTACATTTGGACAACCAGGTGCTATTCCAGCTGTCCTCAAGGGAGGATGTGCTGCCGCTGCCTATGGTTGCCCTGAATTTGAGGTGGTATCTGCAATTTGACGTTGTGAAGAACGCCATGCAGATGCAGATTGGAGCCAACGGAATGTACACGACCAAATGGCATGCACCGTCCTACAATCCTGTTCTCGGAGTTTTCCACAACCAAGACCACGAACTGTATGGAAACTGCCCGTACATTGATGTATTTGTAAATGTGCAGTGGAAATCAGCTTGCGTGTTCCTCAAAGTTGTGAACCTGAATATGGGATGGCCAAACAAATCGGCTGACTATTTCTCTGCCGATGGCTATATTGCTCCTCAAAGAGCTTTCAAAGTTGGAATAACATGGCCTTTCTACATTAAGCCGGGAAAACCAACCAGCGCTTCGGGCTCGTCCGCCTCGCGAGGAGGCTCAAACGGGTCCCGCTCTCCTGGAGGAATGCCATCAGGGGGCAGAAGTGCCTCAAAAAACAGATGATGAAATTAACAGAAAAAACGAAAAGAAAATTAAGGAATGTCCTTGCATCACTATTGGTAGTCTGCATCGGTCCACTTTGTGAAAAAGTGAGAAATGTCAGCGGAGCAAGCAATCCGGATGCATTTGCGGGAAAGGACATTGTGTGCGCCATCGATCTTGACAATGTTGTAAACGGCGCAGAAACTGGTTTCAACTACGAGATCCTTGAGTCATTCGCCAAGGACAACAGATGCGAAGTTCGCATCATTACATCAAAGAAGGGAGAAAACTACCTTGACTCCCTCAGAGAAGGAAAAATAGACATCGTCGTAAAATCCATCAAAGACAGCATTGCTGAAAATGGAGAAATAATGGTCTCAAGAGAACTGGGAGGCCGTTCAATATGGGCGATGTCAGGAAACAATACCCAAGGACTCCGTCAGGTAAATTCATGGATTTGCCATTATTCGGAATCGGAGGAATATAACATATTGTGCAGGAAGTTTTTCCGCACATACAATCCTTACAAGCTAAGTGAAGCCGGCATCAAGTCAGGAACTCTCAGCCCTTATGACAACCTGATCAGGCAATATGCATCTTCACTCGGATGGGATTGGAAAATGCTCGCTGCAGTGGTGTATCAGGAATCCAAATTCAATATGTCAGTCCGCTCACCAAGAGGAGCGACAGGTCTGATGCAGGTAATACCGGGAACTGGCAGGTATTATGGAGTCGAAGACCTCACAGATCCTGAGCAGAACCTGAAGGCCGGTACTGCCCACCTGAAACGCCTTCAGGACATTTTCAAAAAGGAAGGTATTGAAGGACAGGAGCTTATAAACTTCACACTGGCTGCTTACAATGCAGGTGAAGGCAGGATATTCGATTGCCGCAATTTTGCTGAATCAAGAAACATTGACAGCATGAACTGGGATAAAGTCGTGCAGGTGATTCCGCTCATGAGAGAAGACTCGATTCTGGAGGAAAAATCCGTAAAACTTGGCAAGTTTCAAGGTTATGAGACCATCGCCTATGTTGACAGTGTGATGTCAATTTATGATGCTTTCTGCAAGATTCATCCGGCTTCATAAATCGTCAGGCATATCTGACGGTATTTGCCGGATCCACCTTGGAAATGAAAAGACAAGGTATCAGAAGCAGAAGAAGAATTGAAACAAAAGCGACCAGGTCAGCTGCAAGTACAAGGCCCCATTCCGGATAAACCGGTACGAAGGACACGAAATAATTGGCCGGATCAAGTTTCAGCAAATGCGTCTTGCTTTGGACAAAACAGAAAATAAGGGCCAGAGCATTTCCAACAGCCATTCCTTTGAGAATGAGCACGGCTGCACTTGACAAGAATACTTTTGCAATTGATGAGTCTTTCATTCCCAATGCTTTCAGCAATCCAATGGTGGATATGTTTTCAAAAAGCATTATGAGAAGTCCTGATATCATATTGAATCCCGCGACAATCGTCATTAGGATCAGGACGAAAAGAACATTGAAATCGATGAGCGACAGCCAGTCGAAGAGCTGGGGAAAACGGGAAACGGACGAGCTTGCCACCACAGGACGCTCGCTGTCAAAAGAATAACCGTTGACAATCGCTCCGATATGTGCGGATGCCTCCTTGACAGACTTTTCGTCTGAACAGGAGGCATCCAGCATTATTTCCAAAGCGGATACCTGGCCAGGCTCCCAGCCATTGAGTCGCTGAAGGTCTTCAATTGGTGCCAGTACTACCAGTTTGTCGTCTGTCTGAACCAGAGATTCATGAACAGATTCGACAGTGAAACGCCTTGCCTTGACCTTTTCCCCGACAAAATAGGCCGTCATTTTATCTCCGGCACCAAGGCCTGTAATCTCTGCCAGACGGCTCGGTATGGAAATGCGCATCTGGACACTGTCATCACTTTCCCATTGCACACCTTTGAACAGCACTCCATGGATATTCTCCCCCTCTTTCACAATGCCGGCCCTATATACAACGGGATTGATACTCTCCACAAAGTCAAGGTCCTTTAAATGAGGCACATAAGATGCATTTGCATCAATAGGGGAATTCTCGTTGAGTACATTCATATCATGGGGTGTTATCTGCACATCACCCGCCACGGCAGAGATGCCGTTCCTTATCTCATGGCGAAAACCGGAAGATACAGTCACGGCAATAATCATCACAAGGAAACTGACTGCGATTGAAACACCGGCCAGCTTCCCCTTGAATCTCAGACGTGAGGCTATGAACAGTGAAACATCCATGACTATCTTGATTCCAATGCCTTGATTCTCACTTGTGCTGAAGCACGGTCCGATTCATCACCATATTGCTCCATCAGCTTGAGAAATTTGATTTCGGACTTGGTATTCTTGTCACGTCTGCTTATTATGACGCAATTCTTGATGGCTGTCATATCGCCCGGGAATTTTTTTAAAACCTTCTGATACTGTTTTAGCGCTTTTTTCGAGTCATTCATGCCGACAAGCCAGTAGGCTGCGATATTGTTCATGAAATCCGCATTGTCCGGATAAATCGATTCCATGGTTTCAGAAAGAGTACTAAAAGCTTCCATTGCAGCCGGGGTGCCAAGAGAATAAAAACTATAGCAATATTCCTGCATTGCATCGGCAAAGAAAGCCTCATCAGCAACCTGGGAATTGTAATTCCATTTGTCACCGTGCATCAAGGCAAGTCTCTGGAGATAGGCCAATGCCATGTCCGGACTGCCTTTTTCATAGGCTATATATGCATTTGCCTTCATAAAACGATATTCCAGGTCGGACGGTCTGAGTGCGATTGCCTTATCGACTGCCTTGATTGCATTTCCGTACATTTCATCATCATAGAATGACTCCTGATAGTAGTGGATATCAGTGCCGGTAGAGTCCTTAAGGCTGAAAAGAGGTGACATGCCGAGATATTTCTTCTCTGCCTTGCTTACAATCTGCTCAGTCTTAGCCTTTTCCATCCAGAACTGGAAACGCGCGACATGTACCTTTGCATCAGCAGAATCAGCTGCTTCCCAATTGTCCAGCAAAGTTTCAACTCCCACTCCGGCAGGACCGAATTTGGATACCAGCATGTTGTATCTTTGCTCAAATCTCTCGGTCTGGGCAAAAGATGACAGCGACAAGGCCATCATCGATAATAAAACGAATATTCTTTTTACCATATATTAAATTTCCATTCTTATTCTTCTGGCTGATGGATGCAGATTGTTGCATCTGTTGCCTATATTTTTAACAAATCCGATTGGAACAGAACCATATTCCAGCAGCACAATCCCCCTGGGGGCATCAGGAAGCACGATTGCATCTTTCTTCAGGAAAGACAAGGCGGTATTACGGTCAACAGAGACCGGATCATAGGCGTTTGGAGAAAGCTTGATGCACAGCGCAAGGTCTGCATCAGGAACGAAATCACGCCCTTTCAGCACACCGGCCGCACAGCCCTCCGACACGACGTGAAGAAATGATTCGACCTGAGCGACCAGGCCCTCCAGTTCTGAAGGAACGGCAATATATGTCTGGCCTTTCTGACGGAACGACATCTTGCATGTAAAAAGTTTCTCAAGGGTGGCCATCAAGGGATCCTTCTTCAACGGAACGCGCGAAGGCCTTGAATATAAATAATTTACATACTTATCTTGCTTATCACCTGATGCCGATGTTTTCCTGAATGCAGCACAGTACTGGCCTTCTCCCGGTACATGTCCCGGCACAAGGTTGTAGCCGAATCCGGTATTTATCACACCGGCAGCCTTATCCTTTAACCCTGCAGTAAGTGCCTCAGCACCAAGTTCATTCACAATCCAGGATGCATTCAGATCATTCTCATATCTGTTGAATGTGCAAGTGGAATATATGAATAATCCTCCCTCTGCGAGGGAATTCCATACATCGGCAACAATCCTTTTCTGCCGGGCTGCACACATCTGGACATTGTCCTCCGACCATTGTTCCACGGCCTGGGCATCCTTACGGAACATTCCCTCCCCTGAACATGGGACATCGGCAATGATGATGTCAAAAAATCCTTCCATGGCCGCAAAAGCCCGTGGATCATCATTCGTGACGACGATATTCGGATCGCCCCAAAGGGCGACATTGGTCGAGAGTACAGAACAACGCTGTTTCATTACCTCGTTGGCAACCAAAAGGAAAGCATCTCCACGGCTTTCCCTGAGCGACGCTGCCACATCAGTAGTCTTGCCACCGGGGGCCGCACACAAGTCAAGGACCTTCAGGGGCCTCCCCGACGGGAAATCATTCAGATATTGCCTCAGTACATGGGCAACGAACATCGAAGAAGAATCCTGGACATAATATGCTCCGGCATGGAAAAGCGGATCAAGGGTAAAGACAGGACGCTCCTGAAGGAGATATCCATGAGGGCTCCATTCCACCCGGCTGCCCTTCAATCCTTCCATAAGGGCAGAAGATTTGAACGGATTCAACCTCACCGACACTGATGCCGGGGTATCAAAAGCCGGAAAAGCGACAAGGGCGTTGTCGCTCCCTATCGCCTCTCCCAGATATTTCCTGAAACTATCCTTCAGCATTATTCATTACTATGAGTGGAATCCGTTCTTGTAAGGATCGAAGCCCTCCGGAAACATGGAAGGGTCGATTCCTTCAGGAAGTCTTCCCTCCGACATTGCAGCCAAGCCGTCCACAGCTTTGTCCAAGGCATCCTTTATCTTCGATCCGAGGATGGTTTTCATCATGAAATTCAGTTCGGCATCGACAATGATGCTGAACTCCGTTTTGTAAGGATTCGAAGGAGCAGGATCGAAATTCAATGTAAGCCCGAACTTGAAGGGGGCTCCTGCATCCTCGAAGAATATCCTGGAATAAGGATTCCTCTGAACCACCCTGACTCCTATGTTGAAACCTTGTACAACGGCATGTATCGAATCATAGTCCGCGGTGACATCCTTTTTCTTGTCTTCAGGCAGCATGTTCACGAAATTCCTCATATCGGAAAATGCCATGTACAGCTCGTAAGGTGCCTTGGAGACAACGGCTTTCTTGCTTTTAATTTCAACAGCCATGATTACTCCTCCCTGCCCCAGGTGGATGGAGAATAACGCCATTCCCTGAGGATTTTGATATCCTCATCCTTGACATATCCGATCTGATGAGCAACGCTGATGAGAGTGTCATAATTGGACAAGGTGGTCAGTTCGACATCGGCATCTTCGAATGCCTTTCTTGCATGATTGAAATTGTATGAGAAAATTGCCACCATTCCAAGCACGTCCGCACCTGCTTCATAAAGGGCACGGACAGCAGCAAGGCTGCTCTTTCCTGTAGAGATAAGATCCTCTACGACAACGACTTTAGACCCGGCAGGAAGGATTCCCTCAATCTGGGAACCGGTACCATGGTCCTTTGGTTTCGGGCGTACATATACGAAAGGCTTCTGAAGCATGTGGGCAACAAGATATCCATGAGCGATGGCACCTGTGGCAACTCCTGCGATCACATCCGCATCAGCATATTTCTCTTTGATGATATCCGCCATCCAACGGCACACATTCTCCCTGGCCTGCGGATAAGAAAGAAGCCTTCTGTTGTCACAATATATCGGCGAGAGCCATCCTGACGCCCATGTAAAAGGTTCGTTCGGTCTTAACAGCACGGCTTTGATATCCAAAAGGGACTTGGCAACTGCCTGCTCCACTGTCTGTGTTGATTCCATATTCAATTATTTTTCACTGTTATACATTTGTCCAAATGAGAAGGTCTGACTATATTTGCAGGCCCGATTCGCCCATGAAAGGCGTATCGTGCAAAGTTAGAAAAAATATATCAGTAATGCACAAAATATACTTTGAAAAAAGATGCCTGATAATATGCCCGCCGGATGAACCCTCCATGACCGACCCGAATGCCATCCTGGCAGGAATCGGCAGGGCTGAAGATGTGCACAATTTCATCAATATGTTTGAAATTTCCGAATCCCTCCACCGTATATACATTCCTTCGGAGGATCCGGAAAGGACATACCGTATGATATGTTCCGAATTCAAGGAGGTGAATGCCGCAGGAGGGCTGGTGACAAACCGCAGGGGCGACTACCTGCTGATATGGAGAAACGGACTTTGGGATTTGCCTAAAGGCCACCAGGAAAAGGGAGAAGATATAGGTACCACTGCACTTAGGGAAGTGTGTGAAGAGACCGGCATCGACGACCTTGAACTTGGAGATCTCATCTGCATTACAGACCATTGTTATAAAAGGGACGGGATATGGCACCTGAAGCACACCTGGTGGTACGGTATGCTTCACAACCATCCTACAGACCTGACCCCGCAGAAAGAAGAAGACATCGCCAAGGCAGCATGGGTGGCAAAATCAAGCCTGCCTCCTTTTCTGACCAATACATTCCCCTCCATTCAAGAAGTCTTTCGTGAGGCAAAAGTGTGATTTCTAAGAAAATCGGCATGTTTTATGAAACAAATTTCAGAAATTATCGTATAATAAAATGTTGTCACCTATTACGGAGACATTAATAGTCATTTAATTTGTTTTGTTAATGAAACTTTCACAATTCCAGTTCAACCTGCCGGCAGACAAGATTGCCAAGGAGCCGCCGAGATGGCGCGATGAATGTAAACTCATGGTTCTCCACAAAGATACGGGAGAAATCGAGCACAGACTCTTCAAGGACATCATTGACTATTTCGGAAAGGGCGACACTTTCGTGCTCAACGATACGAAAGTATTCCCTGCCAGACTTTACGGCAACAAGGAAAAGACAGGTGCCAACATCGAAGTTTTCCTTCTGAGGGAACTGAACAGGGAGCAAAGGCTTTGGGACGTCATAGTGGATCCTGCCAGAAAGATCAGAATAGGAAACAAACTTTATTTCGGAGATGACGAGAGTCTTGTAGCTGAGGTAATTGACAATACCACATCAAGGGGAAGGACTCTCAGGTTCCTCTACGATGGCAGTTACGAAGAATTCAAGGAAACTCTCTTCGGGCTTGGCCAGACTCCGGTTCCTGACTGGGTCAAGAAAGAAGTCACTCCGGAAGACAAGGAAAATTTCCAGACAATCTTCGCAGCTCACGAAGGAGCAGTATCTGCTCCGGCTGCCGGACTGCACTTCAGCAGAGAATTGTTCAACAGAATGATTCTCAAGGACATAAACAAAGCATTCATCACCCTTCACATGGGTATCGGTCATTTCAGGGAGGTGGATGTCGAGGACCTTTCAAAGCACAAGATGGACTCTGAAAGACTCATCATCACTCAGGAAGCGGCAGACCTTATCAACAAGACCAAGAAGGAAAAGCACAGAGTCTGCGCAGTCGGAATCACTGTGATAAGGGGGCTTGAGACCTATGTGACCACCAATGACGAAGTGAATGCATACGACGGATGGACGAACAAGTTCATTTTCCCTCCATACCGTTTTGCAATTCCTGATTCAATTGTATCGAATTTCCACAGACCAGGTTCGACCATGCTCATGTCAGTAGCAGCATTCGGAGGATATGAGAATGTTATGAAAGCATACAAGACAGCACTTCAGGAAGACTACAAATTCGGTCCTTACGGAGATGCTCTCCTCATTATATGATGCAAAACTGATTAAAAGTTGTTTTTTCTTATAAAAAGAGAAAAATAAACTTATTGAAAAACAAAAACCTGCTGCCACGCACTTCCGTGGGGCAGGTTTTTTCATTTATTTGCATCGTACAAAAAGACGGACGACCATGACTATCACTGAAGAAAAAACATGCCTATGCGCCATGGGACACATTTTCGGCTTCGAACCAGGAACGGCGATATCTCTGCTCAATACTTTTGGAAGCGCGAGGGAATTGTTCAGCCTTCCTGAAAAGGAACTTGATAATTTGTTCGGAGCCTATTCCAAGTATAAAGGAAGAATAAGCAAAAAAGAAGTTGACCTTGCGTATGAAGAACTGTCAGGACTATCTGACAAGGGC
>JBJFDE010000442.1:0-3655 GCA_051889855.1 Candidatus Cryptobacteroides sp.
AAATGGGAATATTTCCATAATGTTCATCAAAGCGTATACTGCCTGAACTATATTGAGAAAGTTCAGTCTATCATGGTCTCCCTATCAATGAAAATACCGCACCGTAATACTTGAATCCCTTTTCCGTGATACGGATGGTTCCCCCGCCAACCGAAATCATTCCTTCGGTTTCAAGCCATCTGACCACATCTCCCCTCTCCGACATAATATTCCGACCGAGAATCCCTGATGCCACGTCAATAGACATTTCTCCTCCATATGCCGAAATGGCAGCAAACTTTGCGAATATCTCATCCTTCGGAAGGAGATAAGTATACTCCTCTGGGAATGAATCGGCCCAGATAATACTGTCCAGACGTTTCATTCCCTTGCCGAGGTTGTAGCTCACGCCATCGGAACTCATGCTCTGGGCAGAAAGTCCGAAACCTTTATATGCAACTCCTTCATTCATTCTGGACCGTAGGTAGGATGACAGGCCACGGTCCTTCTCGTTTCTGGAGAAGGTGTTTGAACCAAACTTACCCTTATATCCCAACCCGATTATACCGTCATATAGCAACTTGTAAAACCCGAAAAGTTCCTTCTTGGACAGTCCCGCTCCACCCTTGGACATGTTCGGGCGAAACTCATACAGAGTCACCTGTTCAGGGGCTAGGGACTCTATCCATTCAAGATCCTTCCGGCAGTTATCCATGGTCTGTCCCTTGAGCCCATACATCAGGTCTATGTTGAGTTTCTCTACCCCACAGTCCCTGACGAGCCTGCGTTTCTCCATGCACTCCTCCAATGATAGATTCTTCCTTCCTCCACATCTGAGCACCGTTTCATCAGAGGACTGTATTCCGACGGAAAGACGTCTTATACCGCTGCCGGCAATCAGTCGAAGTTTCTTCTCGGACAATGTCTGGAATGTGCCTTCAATGCTCGGCTCGAAATCATCGGACAGATCCATCCTGTCACATACTTCCCCGAATATCTGCATGAGGTACCCGAAACTGCAATCATTCAGGGACGTCGGAGTACCGCCCCCGATGTCAAATCCCCTAAGTTTATGTCCATCAGCGTACATTGAGACGAAAGATGAGACATCGTGCTCCAACGCTTTGAGATAGTTCAACTGTTCCTCCTCATCCGGACAGATGGTACGCGTATACTCGCAAAAAGCACACAGATGCTCACAGAACGGGATATGAACGTAGAAGGATATGTCTTCTTCGGGGAAAGAAAGGGCCTCCTGGGTGCGGAAAGACGCCCAGTCAGAAGGAGACAGCGGATAAGAAGTATTATACCTGCCGTCGTTTTTCCTCTGCTCGAATATATCCTTATAATCTTTCATCAATAAACAATATTGTCAGTATGAAATCCCTGTCTAAAGTACTCTCCATCATATACAAGAGACGACTCACAGTATCGATAATTAGCATAGTGTCTGTTGTATATTTCAAGTATCTTCAGATCTCGGTTATAAAGGTAATTGCTGCACTTGCAGTCCGTTCCCCTGTCCATGCATTTTGTGAAGTAAACATGGGGAATAGTCTCAAGGTCGATGTCCTTGAAATCCACGAAATGATCACGGCACCAGTCATTCACCTGCATGAGGGAGACAAAACCTATGCGCTTGATGCCCTTGTCGATACATAGGTCCAGCATCTTGTGTACCTGTTCTGCACTGTCGATGTATCCTTTCAGGAGGTTGCAACTCACATTGAGAATGTTCATGTCGATGCCGGAGAAATCAAGCGCCCTGTCAGGAATGCGTATGCCATATATCTCCGATAGTTTGTCCTTATCGTAGTGATGCAGTGACACCGAGACTGAATCCCATCTCGGATGTCTCATCAAATACTGTGACTCGGGCAGAAGGCCGTTGGTGTTAAGGTGAATGTGTACCCCAGCCAGAGGTCCTTGAGAAAAGAGTTCAAGAATCCTCTCCACCCTGTCAGGAACCAAAGAGGGTTCTCCTCCAGTGATATTCAGACGATGGACTTCCACCCCGGAATCAATCAGTTCCAAACTGAATGCAGCTAGCTTCTCAATATCATAGTGGCTGGCTACATGCTCCGCCCCCGCATTGGAACAGAACATGCACTTGGCAGGACAGCCGCTGGTAACCTTCGTGAAGATATTGACACTTGGAATCACCTTGTGCGCAGGGATGTCACCCATGCGGCAACCGTACTCCTTTACGTCAATCGTTTTTCCATTAACATCCAGAACCATGAAAACTTAATTGTTCAATGAATCTTCTCTTGGCTCTGTCGTCTGCAAACTGGATAATTCCATCACGCTCACTGAAGACAGGAAGGGACAGGTCTTCAACAGGAATATAAAAGATGTCATATTCGTGATGGACCACTCTATATCTTGAATCTTTGTCCAGCAACTCCTTTGCCTTTGTCATCTCAAACCAGGTCCGTCCAAGATATGGTCTGTATGTGCCAAAGCATGAAATCTCATATTCTCCTTCCCCTCTATTCCGGTAAACCGGGCCGGCGAGATTTCTCATAGGTGCCTGGATCTCCTCATGACATCCCACCGTCCCATATTGTTCCTTTATCATCCTCTCTAGTCCGAGGGAATCCAAAAGTTCCTGGTGTCTCTTGAAGAACACACGCTCCAAGGCATCTTCATCAAGTCTACCGCCCTCGAATATCTCCTCTGCATTGTCTTCCAGTTTCCACCAGAACTGTTCCACAACATAATCTCCCATACTAAAGAAATAATCATACGAATTCTCACCGCAGTGATTACTGTCAACGGTATGGATATCTTGGTAAATCTCCTCGTAATTCTTGTATCTGCGGAATGTATTCAGGAAAGACACATATCTAATAAGCTTTGCCACGCAGTATTTATAGTATATCTCTTGTACAGAGTCCTCCCAAGAATTACGCCCATCATGAAACTCATACATGTCCTTCTCAAGGCGGTCAAGGTCAAACGAGAGTCCTGCCTGCTGATATTTCGACAACAGACACCATATGGTTCTCTGCGCCATAAAGGCCACTTCATTTCCGTACCTCCGGTTGCTCTCAATGAACTCGGTCAGCAACTTCATCGCCCGCTCTGGATCAATGATAGGTTCCTTTCTGTTCATTTCCTTGAGGATGTCCACCAGTGTACGTGTCTGGCCGTACAACATATCTCGGACAGCATCAGGCATCTCCGCTTCAGGTTCAAGAACCCGCACAAATGATTCCGGTAGAATGATATTCTCAACATCAAGTGCTGCCCTGAAAAGCGGAGCAATCTGGGCATCCTTGAATCCAGCGATACCGCACCCGATCCGGGTCACGTAGAATACAAGGTTCTTATGTTTCTTTGCAAACTCAATGAATTCGTCCACGTAAGGTTTGATAGTGTCCACGTCACCCTGCATGGTCGGGATGGCATAGCTCTGGCCCTGAAGTCCTGTTCCCTGCCCCCATACGGCACCGAACAACTTGCAAGCTATGCGAGCAGCTCCTCCGCCATGATGGCCCATGAGGTTCGATCCGAAAACGAACACCTCATTTGGAGCAAGAGTAGTGATTCTTTCTGGGGTATAATGTCTACTATACATATTTCCTGTGTTTTTGTTTCCATATCACTGATGTCCGGAAAAAACTTACCATAAAGTAAGATACTCAACAGAACCTGCCTCCGGAACACTAAC
>JBJFDE010000443.1:0-3965 GCA_051889855.1 Candidatus Cryptobacteroides sp.
TTATGCCGTAAAGATAAGAAAAATATTTCTAAATATCAATATTACATTACACTAGCCGGAATCAGATGTATGTTACCAAGAAGTAGTTGTTTAAGTGTTTATCTTGGTAGAACAAGTCTCCGCGACTTCCTGAAGGGAAGGCACGGAGTCTTTCTGCGCGGAGTCTATAGAGTGGAAGTCCCGTAGCCGCGACAGTGGCGGAGGGGCTGGAACCAAGCTGGTCTTACGGAGCGGAAGCGCAAGAAGACGAGCTTGACCGCTTTACTTAAAACTGAAAATCAATTCACAATGTTAAAGGCTATCATTCCTGAGCGATTCTTGATTTCGTCTTAACGGCTAAGTTGAGATATATAGCTTTGAATTTCCTGTCTGTCTTCTTCTGAATTTGCCCACCATTCATAGCGTGCGCCATTCATCTTATCCAGAATGACTGGATTGAAAACCTTTTTCAACCTGAAATTTTCAACCATTTTACTCTTGATTACAATCTCAATGTAATGGTTGCTGTTCCTCGGCTTTCCAATTACAGCCATATACTCATATCCATCACCCCATAAAACCTTTGAGCAATATACCTTTGCCCTCGGCGCAAACTGCTTTGTCCCTTTACGGATTTCATGTTCCTCGCCAAACGGATGTTCTTCAATGATATTCCCTACGAGAGCCCAACGCCATTCCGGAAAACTGGCATTGTCTTGATTGTAGATGATGTCTTTATACCATGATGTTTTCCCCCATCTTGTATATTCTATTATATCAAATTCTTTCAGTCCCAGTTTAACGCTTGCATAAAGCGGATGCCTTGGATGCCCGTATTTTGTCTTTGCTTCTTCTCCACCGATAGAAAGCCATCTCTGATGCCTTTTCAATGCGTCATATATATCGTAAAAGCAGTATTCCAAATACATCCTTTTATCTATACCATTTCCAAAGCATAACAGGACATCTGCAGATGGATATTTCATCCCCATCTGTTTAATAATAGACAAGTTTTTGATATGCATTGACTTATCAAAAGACCTTGGAAGATTTTCCGGCCTGGTACATCTTTCAGAATATAGATTCATCATCACATATCCATCATATCCTTCATGCTCGACAAAACGAAGTACACTCTTCATCGTCGGGTCAGGCTTTGTTTCGTCAGCCGTGCTTGGATTGAGACCGATTACAATCAACATTTTTTCTCCCTCCTGTTCAAGGGCGAAACGATGGTTTCCTTCAGCTATGCATATTGGATTGTACTGAATCATATCTTACAATATTAATATAAAGTCACATTACAGTAGAATTATTTTATCGTTGTTGGAAATTGTCAATCACCTTTATATGTGTTAACGAGTTTAGTCTTCGAAATACTCTGCCCAATATGGCATTTCCGTCTTGAAAATTGCAATCTGCTCTGGAGTGAAGTTGTCAGGATAGTCAATCCATAGATTGTAGATGGTCTTTTTGTCAAAGGAAATGTACAAAGGACCTTTCAAATTTGTATAAACTGACCATATTTTCCCTCCTTTAATTGTTTTTCTGAATGATAATGTGGTTTTCGTGATTATATTGCCCTTGCTATCATAATATACTGGTTCCGTGCGTGGCTTGTACAGTTGAAGATGATATGTCCAGCCATCTGTTTGATTGTGACAACTGCCGTTCTTCCAGAATTTCCTATCCGGCACGATACGAATGTTCTTGCCTGTCTTGCGAGACTCACGGAGTATTTTCTCAATATATCCTGGTTTCAAAGAAGAATCGTATGAAATACCTTCACTCATATCAAGCAATCTAGCCAATAGAGCACTCTCTTTCCTTGTAGCATTTTCCAAATCAATACCTGCTGCTTTCGCGTATCGTGACAACAGGTGATCGTGTAAGTTAATAGATGCTTGCATACAGATGTTCAGGGTTCTGTTATCGGAATATTAAAAATATAATAATGCAACTACTTTTTCATAAATGTCTGCTCGCAATCTACGCAGGCCCACTGCGGACTACCTTCATAGCTGAAGCAGCATCCTCCGAGAACAACTTCTTTGCGTATAGCCCGCTCAAAAAGTTCAGGAGCTGGTTCTCCATAGACAATTTCGACAACCTTACTGCCACATTCAGGGCATTTGCAAGGTTTTCTGTTTACAATGATTGGTTCCATAATGCTTACTTTGTATGTTTTCGCAAAGATAACCGATACTTGTGCTAAAGTATTGCACAATGAAATAAATATTAAGAAATTTCAGAATCTTTTTGCTGAGTATCATAAATATAAGTATTTGCAGTGAACTTTGAATCCACTTTTGATATCGTCAATTCTAAAAATTACATATCTTTGCCAGTACATACGAAAAAAAGCAGCCGGTAATGGCTGCCGGGAAATACATTTTTGCTCGCTTATTGCTTGAGACTACTAAAATCGCCAAATTTTATATCAAACTCAAGAAGCAACAAGGGATGCAATACTCGCATAGTGCGGGTGTTGCGTTTTGTTGTGGGTTTGATGGGGTTTGGCGATCCCAGGTAGTCTCGACAAAACAGCCCGCACTATTTTTATTTTGACAATGGCAGATTGCCACATATCCAAATGCTCTCCTATAGTGAAGGAGTACGCCTCAAAGGGCATCAACAGGAATATTCCGCCGATGGTCTATCTCTATGAGTGTGCTTATCCTGATGACATCTGTGAAGCAATATCCAAACTTGTATTTGTCAGAATCTTTCAATCAGAACATATCATCGTTCCTGAAGATGATGCTATGATGGCCAAGGCTCGGGACCTCAATCTGGTCCGGTTGATGGCTGACGAATATGTGAACTTCGTTTGCTATGTCAATCCTCATTTTTCAGAATCTGATTCATACTCTCTTCTGGAGGCTGTTGTCGAATATTATGCCGTTCACATTGACAGCCTGATTGATATGTTTGCATTTGACAGGGAGGACTGGAAACTCGGTTATTCCGGAGCTTTGTTCATTGAATGAATGGCATCCATATCGTTTGTCGTGATGTTGTCATTGTGATACCGTCTCGATGAATTCAATTATCCCCTCGACGTGGAGATCTATGATTGCTCGTTGTCCGGAGTGCGACTCCAGAAACTCAAGATCCTGCAAATTGTCCATAAACATATTTTCAGTTAGTACTGCAGGACAGCTGGTATGCCTCAGGATGTAAAACCCCTCTTCAAAATCAATGTCCCCATCAGACCAGTCAGCTCTGATTGTCTGATTGGAGAGATATTTCCGGGCAGCCTCTGCAAGACAATCTGCGAGGATATCCGCTGCCGTTTGTCCCTTTGATGTATAAACGCTCCATCCTCTTGGTTTGCCCCAATTCTGCCCGTTTCCTGACGCATTTACGTGGATGCTGACACAAATGACATTCTTATTTCCGTGCAGAAGACATTGTTTGTTTACTCTTGAACATCTTTCTGCCAGGTTGATGTCATCGTCTTCCGGTACCAGAAGCTGTGCATCTTGTCCTCTGTCCTGCAAATCTGCAACTATGCGTCTTGCGATTTGTCTTGTGTAGATTGCTTCCCTAAATTGGCCGTCCGGACTGCGTTTGCCCGGAGTGAAGATTCCGTGGCCATTGTCGATTAAGATTTTCATAGCGGTAGTAGGTTACATTGTTTTGCTCTTTCAGACCGCCAAAAACAAAAAAAGGAATCCGGCATACCTGCCGATTCCCACAACAAATATATATACAAGAACGATATTCTGAAAATCTTTTTATCTTTGCTGAAGCACAAGCTTGCCGAAAGGTCTGCTTTTAAAATACCATTCGGCCCGACTATCGAAAAGATGGCCGGGCTTTTTTGTTGGTAATTATTTCATAGTAATGTTATAGTAATGTTTTTAAAAGCGAACCCCCGTAGAAGCACTTCTACGGGGGTTCGGGGTGGTGTCACCGGGAATCGAACCAGGGACACAAGGATTTTCAGTCCTTTGCTCTACCAACTGAGCTATGACACCATT
>JBJFDE010000443.1:4065-13362 GCA_051889855.1 Candidatus Cryptobacteroides sp.
CAGGGACACAAGGATTTTCAGTCCTTTGCTCTACCAACTGAGCTATGACACCATTTTGTTTGAGAACTTCCCTTTGTTTTCGTTTGGGATTGCAAAGGTAGGCATTTTTTCTTTACCTGCAAATTTTTCTTGCATATTTTTAAATTTTTTGTCGTTTTCATCTGTTTTTATGGGTATCTTCGCGGTCTGATGGATGGAAAAGTGTTCATATCGGTGATTTTGCCGCTCAAGCTGGAGTGGGAGCCTTGCTATTGGGTGGCAGGGATGAACGATGGAGTGGTTGTTGGAGACCGGATTAAGGTGAGGTTTGCCGGGAAAGATTATGTGGGGATTGTCAGCGGGGTGGGCGTGGAGCCGTCGGTTGACCCGGAGAGGGTGATGGAGGCCGGGGAGGTTGTTGCCGGAATGAGAAGGGTGCTCTGGCAGGAGATTGAACTTTGGAGACAGATGGCTGAATATTATATGTGCTCTGTCGGTGAGGTTTATAAGGCAGCTTATCCGAGCCAGAAGGTCAGTTTGGAGCAGGCATTTGCCGCCGCGCAAAAAAGGGAGTCGGAGAGGCAGGTGGAGAAAAGAATCTCCCTGACTCAGAAGCTGGAAAGTAAAATCAAGCAATTACGTGTCCGACGGGAGAGAGCTGAAGCTGTTCTGATTAAAAGGGAAGAAATGCTCGGCAAAGCGCGGACCGAGGCAAGTGCTGCAAAGTTTGAAGAAAGCAGGAAAAAGGCTGAACTTGAGTTAAGTTCCATTGTATCAAGTATTTCAGAGATACAGAAACAATTGGTTCTGATTAAAGAATCCGGTTCGGACACACAAGCAATGGACTTTAAACCTATTATCAGCGAGAACGGAGAAAATAACGGAGGGGACGGAAATTCGACAGAGCAGCATCACTTGACAGGTACTGTGATTCTGACACCTGCCCAGAATACAGCCTATGAATCCATCAAGGAAGCATTCTCAATGGATAAGCCTGTGCTGCTCAACGGAGTGACGGGATCCGGCAAGACTGAAATCTATATTCGACTTGCTCAGGAAACACTGGCAGAAGGCCAAAGCGTGCTCTATCTGGTCCCAGAAATTGCCCTGAGCAGACAATTGGAGGTGAGACTCCAGAAGCATTTCGGAGGCAGAATGCTCATCTATCATTCCGGGCAGACGGCAGTCCGGAAACGCAATGTGGCATCTGAAATCGGAAGCGGGAAAAATTACATAGTCCTTGGAACAAGGTCAGCTATATTCCTGCCTCACAACAACTTGGGACTGATTATTATTGACGAGGAGCACGACAGTTCCTACAAGCAGGACTCCCCTGCCCCGCGCTATAACGGTAGGGACTCTGCCCTGATGCTGGCCCGAATTCAAGGAACGGCAAAAAATGCCGGAAATGAGCCGGCGGCATCCGTCAGATGCAACGTTTTGATGGGGTCATCGACACCTTCTCTTGAAGAACTGTACAACTGCAGCGTAGGAAGACACGCACTGGTGAGGCTCAGCGAAAGGTTCCATAAGGCAGAAAACACTGAAATAGAGCTGATTGACACCCGTCTTGAGAGGCGGCGCAACGGAATGAGAGGCAATTTCTCCCTGAAACTCATAGGCAGGATACAGGAAGTGCTTCAAACTGGAGGACAAGTACTTATCCTCCGTGCAAGAAGAGCGTGGGCAAGTGCCGTCCAATGCACCCGATGTGGTGAAATACAGAAATGTCCGCACTGCAATGTCAGTCTCAGCCTGCATGTGAACCAGACGACAGGAAACAGCAAACTTTTGTGCCATTATTGCGGATGGTCAGCCCCATATACCGGCAGATGCGGCAAATGCTCAGGAACGCTCACCACCCTCGGTTCAGGAACACAGAAGATTGAAGAAGAAGCGGCAGCATTGTTCCCACAGGCAAGAATCGCAAGGATTGACAGTGACACTGCAAGAAGCGGCAACAAGCAGGAAATCAACATAATACAGGACTTCAGCGAAGGAAAGACAGACATACTTGTCGGCACCCAGATCATAGCTAAAGGATTTGATTTCAGCAAACTCAGGCTCGTTGCTGTTATTGCAGCTGATTCACTGCTTGGAATGCAGGACTTCCGTGCGGACGAGAAAGCCATGCAATTGTTGGAACAGTTCCGCGGGCGATGCGGAAGAAGAGATGAAAAAGGAAGATTCGTCATACAGACATCACAGCCAGAGCACCCTTTATATCAGAAAATTATCAATAATGAATCCAGCGATTTCAGCCTGAACCTGCTTGCAGAGAGGAAAGAATTCTCATTCCCGCCGTACACGAGAATCGTAGAAATCCAGATTAAGGACATTTTTGAAGACAGAGCTGAAAGGATGGCCGCTAAGCTCGCTGATGCACTGTCCGCCTCTCTGTACAGATTATATAGGGACAACCCTTCTCTGATTGCAGGGCCATATACTCCAATGCCAGACAAACTGGCCGACAATTATTTACGTATGATACGCATCAGCCTGCCCAAAGACCGGAATCTGAAAAAAGGCAAGGATGCTATCATGGCAGAGATTGACAAATTTGAAAAGGATAATAAATATTCAGGGCACGTCATCATCAATGTCGATCCCTCATGACATCAGCCATGCAGTCAAATACGGGAAACATTGCATCCGGAAGAGTCCTGATCATAGAACCAGGACATTGATCTGGCCCTCCACCACCTCCACGATGGCAGGGCTGTGTCCGACAATTTCACCGTCAACCTCAACCAAATCAGGCGATTCGAGCGGCACAACCTCGACCCGGCTGCTCTTTGACACGACCAACTCCTTGACTTTCAAGAAGGTACCTGTGAACAACCGGGGCAGTTCACGTGCAATTCTCATCAAAGGGATATCCGGTATCAATGTCATGTCCACCAAAGCATCATCCATCACAGCTGCCGGAGTCTGCCTCATTCCGCCACCGGAATAACGTCCTACACCAAAGGCAATCGACAGGTAGTCCCCTTCATAAACCTGTTCACCGTCACACACGACCTTGATACGTGACGGGACCCTCTCTCTTATAGACTGGAGCAAAGCCATGACATACAGCAACTTGCCTCTTTTGCCCTGTTTTTTGTCATGGTTCACGATGCTGCAAACCTTTGCATCGATGCCGATTCCGCCTACATTCACCATATATGAGACTGATTCAGCCGCACTGCCGGATGCAGGATCGGAGCATCTTACCCGCACGACATCCTGCCTTCCGGTTTTTCCGGCAACAATCACAGAAACTGCTGATTTGACGTTCTTCTTAATTCCAAGAGACTTTATCCAATCATTGCCTGAGCCCATCGGGATGACGCCGAGAGTGAAATCGCCGGCACTGGCAGTCGAAGCGGGGGCCTCGACGAACCTCATTATTCCATTCAGGACATCATGTACTGTCCCATCTCCCCCCACTGCTATGAAACGGCGGTAGCCCTCTGCACAGGCCTGCCTTGCCAGAGACTCTGCAGTACCCGTCTTTCCAGTCAAGGCATATTCACATTCAACACCGTTATTTTCAAGCATCTGCTTTGCCTGACGCCATTTCTTTCCGGCTTGCTTTGAAGCCGCATATATATTTACAACGACAAACCATTTGCCGCTCTGCCCCGTCTTCGACATGAAATAAACTCAAATTAATCCAGCAGCACCACCACCCGTGGAGCTAAACGCGAGCAAAAGTAATAAATTACACCAACTTAAACAACTGCCTGCAATGGGGGCGGTTGATAACTTTTCCCCGAACGGTATAGCGAATACGGGAAATAATTGTAAATTTGCATGTTTGTAATTTCGTAAAAACATGGGAAAAGTCATAGCAATAGCAAATCAGAAAGGCGGGGTTGGAAAGACCACCACTGCAATCAATCTTGCAGCTTCGCTGGCCGTACTTGAGAAAAAAGTGCTCATTATTGATGCTGATCCACAAGCAAATACAACCTCCGGACTGAACTTTTCCCCGGAAGATGACCAGAAGAGGACATTGTACGAAGTGATGATCGGCAAACTCGACATACGCGATGCCCTCATCCAGACGGAAATTGCAAACCTGCACATGATTCCGTCGCACATAAATCTTGTCGGAGCGGAAATAGAAATGATTGACGACAACAACAAGGAATCAGTTCTTAAGAACGCCCTTGCTCCAATCAGGGATGACTACGATTTCATCCTGATAGACTGCTCCCCTTCCCTGGGCATCATAACAGTGAACTCACTCACAGCCGCAGATTCAATCATCATCCCTGTCCAGCCGGAATTCTTTGCGCTCGAAGGTCTCGGCAAACTGCTTCAGACCGTAAGATTGGTCGAGAAAGGAGTCAATCCTAACCTGACCATAGAAGGCTTTGTCGTAACCATGTTCGACGGAAGGACAAAAGTCCACAATCAGGTCCTCGAGGAACTTAAGGAACATTTCGGAGATATGGTATTCAAAACCATAATACAAAGGAACATACGATTGAGCGAAGCCCCTTCTCATGGTAAGCCGATTATCTTGTATGACGTAATCTGCACCGGCACTACCAATTATCTCAACCTTGCGAAGGAACTGCTTGAGAAGAACTCCAGATAAGTCGGTATTTTGTCAACTAATCAGTAAAAAAAGATGAGCAAACAGCAAAGAGGATTGGGTAAAGGACTCGGTGCACTCCTCGGACAGGAGGCAGACCTGAGCAGCATCAGGCAACCGGTCGGATATGTCAATAAAAATATAGTTTCTACGACATCGCAGAAACAAGACACGTCGGATATCCTCCGGATTCCGACGGATATGATTGAGCCCAATCCGTTCCAGCCGAGAATGTCCTTCGACCAGGAGAGCCTGGAAGAACTGGCCGATTCGGTAAGGACCCTCGGACTTATCCAGCCCATCACAGTAAGAAGGAAATCAGCTGACAGATACCAGATTATCAGCGGAGAGCGCAGGTTCCGTGCATGCCAGATGTGCGGAATGGACATGATTCCTGCCTATATCAGGGATACAAACGATCAGGGCATGCTTGAAATGGCCATAGTTGAGAACATCCAGAGAGAGAATCTCGACCCGATAGAGGTGGCAATGAGTTACCAGAGACTGATCGAAGAGTGCGACCTTACCCAGGAGCAGATGGCTGTACGGGTCGGAAAGAAAAGAGCATCTGTAACAAATTTCTTGAGGCTGCTCAAACTCCCGGCAAAAATTCAGCATGACCTGAAAGTGGGACTCCTCAGTGTCGGTCATGCGAAAGTATTGCTCGGCATCGATGATACAAACCTTCAGGAAACTCTCTGCGACATGGTCATAAAGGAAGGCATGTCAGTCAGACAACTGGAAGATAAGATCAAAAGACTGGCAGAGGGAAAAAAAGCGGGACAAACACCGGCACATTCACAGGAACTTCCTGAGAATTATGTTAAGGTACTTGAGATTGTCGGCAAGTATTTTGAAAATGACATCAGCCTGAAAAGGAACAACAATGGAAAAGGTTCCATGACCATCCATTTCAATAATGACGAAGAAGTGACTCGCTTCCTCAAGGCGCTTGAGGACTCCAAGTTCTGATATAAATGCATAAAAGGATACTGATATATATAACTTCACTGATTGTGTGCCTTGCGGCATTCTCCCATCAGGCCCGGGCTCAATTCAAGTCCGAAGCCTTCACGCAGACATACAATGAGCCGGGAGACACGCTCTCAGCAAGCGATACCACGGAGAAATTGTTTTCCTTCAAAGAGTATTTCGGAGGACTCGCACACAAGAACAAAGTCAAGATCGGAGTCATGTTCGCCGGCTCCGTCGTTCTGCCGGGTACTGCACAGATTTACAACAAGGACTACTGGAAACTGCCCATTGTCTATGGAGGAATAGGTGCTCTGGCTGGTACCGGAGGATATTATCTCCACCAATACAACAAGACGAAGAAGTCCTATGATGCCTACAGTGCATCAAAACTCGAATATGAAAACACCTACGGCGTTGAATATCCGTATGATGAGCCGTTCGTTGATTACAAGGCGAAAACTACTGGTACATGGCTCATGGTCGGAGCCGGCCTGATGTATTGGGGCTCCCTCATGGACGGAGTCGTAAGTTTCCAAAGTGACAAGGAGCCTCTTCCCGGCAGGGCAACCCTGTATTCAGCTCTGCTTCCCGGCCTGGGACAGATTTACAACGGTGAACTTTTCAAGGTGCCGATTTATTGGGGAGGCCTGCTGGTTTCTGTCCACCTTCTGGCCAACAACGACCGTAATTACAAGAGATTCAAGAGGATACATAATGAAGCATCTTCACCTGGCTATACGGGCAGTGTCACCGCTGAAACAGCCAAATGGTACAGGGACGTATATCGCCGGTACAGGGATTATTCGATTGTAGCCACGGCGCTCGTATATCTTCTGCAAGTGATTGATGCCAACGTATTCTCATACATGCATGATTTTGAAGTGAGCGAAGACCTCACAATGAGCATAGAACCTGCTGTATTGGCACCGGACAATGCCTATGCCTTGAGATCCTCAGGTCCGGCCTACGGACAGAATGCCTTCGGAGTCAGAATCGGCATCAGTTTCTGATACCGAGAATATTATTGATTAATAATTAATTACATGAAACTAAGATATCTCGCGGCAATATTTGCCGCTATAATTTTTGTTGTGGATACCGCAGCAGCACCAGGGGAGAAAACACTGCCGAAAAAGAAACTGCTCAAGGAAAACATCATGCTCAGGAAGCAGATGGATTCGCTTATGCAGGAAATAGAAGCATACAAGGAGCGCCTGAACCTTGATGACAGCATAGCAGAACAAGTCAGAGATTTATATAACGACAATGAAGGCAAGAGTGCAGCCGGACTTAACCCGGAAGACTATACTCCGGAAATTTCAGACAGCCTTCTCAGTCTTTGGTATCTGCACAAGATGACCAATACCGAAGAAATCGAAGGATATGACATGGACTCGGTTAAGTTCAGTTCCAATGTATCCGACGAAGTGTATATCGAAAGAATCAAGGCCATGAATTCTTTCATCACCCTTCCGTACAACGATATAGTGAGGAATTACATCATCCTCTACTCGGAGAAACTATCTGAGAAAATGTCCGATGTTCTCGGCCTGTGCGAATACTACATGCCGATCTTCGATGAAATCTTCAACAAATATGAGATTCCTGAGGAACTGAAAGCTATGGCCGTGATAGAATCTGCAATGAATCCACTTGCAGTTTCAAGAGCCGGAGCCAAAGGAATGTGGCAGTTCATGTATTCTACAGCCAAGCTTTATGGCCTGAACATCAATTCTTTCGTTGATGAAAGGATGGACCCGGTGAAGTCAGCTGATGCTGCGGCAAGATATCTCAAGGATTCCTATGCAATCTTCGGAGACTGGAACCTGGCCATAGCATCTTACAACTGCGGAGCAGGCAACGTGAACAAGGCAATCCGCAGAAGCGGAGGCAAAAGAGCATTCTGGGATATATGGCCATACCTTCCAAGAGAGACCAGAGGATATGTACCTGCCTTCGTCGGAGCCCTTTATACAATGTCATATTATAAGGAACACGGGATACGTCCCAACTCCATCCAGATGCCTGCCCATGTGGACACATTCAAGGTGAACAAAATGCTGCATTTCGGACAGATAAGCGAATTGACCGGTGCCCCGATGGAGATTGTCAGGAACCTCAACCCGCAATACAGGCACGACATCATCCCGGGCAATGAACGGGAATATGTACTCAGGCTCCCCTACACTTACACAAGTTCGTATATCGAGCATGAAGACAGCCTGCACACATACAAAGCTGATGTATTCTTCAATCCCGTCAACATAAAGAAGATTAAGGACGGAGGTGACGGAGAACGCATCACATACAAGGTTAAAAGTGGCGACTATCTTGGAAAGATTGCAGCCAGATATGGAGTGAGCGTTGCCCAGATCAAAAGATGGAACAATCTGAGCAGCAACAATATACGAGTAGGCCAGAAACTGACCATCTACCGTGGCGGCAAGGCACCCGCATCGACTGCATCCAATGCTTCATCCACATCTTCAGGCCAGGCTTCCGCCAAAGCTGCATCAAGTCAGACTGCCACCAGCCAGGCCACAGCCAAGTCAAGTCAGACTGCCACCAGCCCGGCCACAGCAAAATCAGGCCAGGCATCCGCTCCGGCAAACGGTTCATATATCAACTATACCGTCAAGGATGGTGAATCACTCTACTTGATTGCCAAGAAATTCCCTGGAGTGAGCGCACAGAACATCATGGATTTCAACAAGATAGGGTCCAATATAAAGCCTGGTATGGTAATCAGGATACCGAAACTCTGATCAGAACCGCCAATTCAACTGAACCTTAAGCTCGGCATTGCCGGGCTTTTTGTTTTCCATGAAAGGATAATCCGTCAGTGCAAGCCTAAGGTTCAGACTCCCGTTATTGGAGAACTTCCACCTGCCGGCAAGAGACGTCCATAATCCCCTTCCGCTGAAAGCTGGCACATTGAATGAACCCGGAGCATCCCTTTCATAAACATATATCCTGTCATCCCAACTGTCTATGCAAAACAGCCCGAACCGAAGCCAGGCAGCAAGCCTGCTTCCCTTCCAGCCTATATCTGCATAGCCAAGGAATCCTGTTCCGTCACATTTCACCATGTCAGCCCTTGCTGATGCATAGTATTCCATAAGCCTCCAGACTAAGTCAGCGCGAAGTTCGTATCGAAGGGGTTTCCCCCAGGTACGCGCCCGGCATGAAGAGTTGAATTTCAGAGCAAACATTCTGTCTATCTGGATATTCCATACCAAGGACAGCTTAAGTTGGCGGCTCATCGGATCATCTTTTGATTTGGGCTGAGGGAAATATGCACAGTCCAAAGAAAACGAACCCGTGTGCCGGCTCACAGATAAAAGATACTCATCATCACGTTCCAGCTCAACAGTCTTTCCAAAGGAGAAATCTCCGGTAAAAGTCGCTCCATGCTCGTTCGAGCACTTGGTTAAAGAACGGGGAGCATTGCTCCTTGAAGCTTGATATTCAAAAGGATAATACCGGACTACGGCACCAAGCCTCAAACCCTCACACGCTCTGCCAGTATATCCGATCATGCCGGCGGGAGCCCTCGGGAGAAAATCGAAAGCCAATTCAGAGAAAATATTGTGCCCGTCGATGCACCATCTCTCTGACAACGAAACCTTCGCCTCCATACATCTTTGTACATTTCCACCTCCTGCAAAGGGCAAAGCATCAAGATAAGCGGAAAGGGCTATCTGGCCATTGTCCAGAAGATATGTGCAATCTGCAAAAGGCATAAGGTGCATGTC
>JBJFDE010000444.1:0-13342 GCA_051889855.1 Candidatus Cryptobacteroides sp.
TCACCGAAATAATTGGCAGAAGTAACATATTTATATAATCCTTTGCGTGGAATATAATGCTTTGTATCTCCAGGCTTGCGCAAGTGCCTGATAATGTGGTCGGACTGCATGTTGATGAACATTCCGGTAAAGAATACTGCCAGTCCGATCAGGAACTGGGGGCTTGTGAGCCAATCAGCACCATACATTCCCTCCGGAGCCTCCCTGTAAAGCCAACCTCCTATGAGATAGGCATTTATCGTATTGAACACCATACCCATCAGCATGACGGCAACAGGCATCTGGCTTTTTCCCCTCAAGAGAAGCGGAAAGATGAATGACCTTTGGAAATAATGCAGGAGGAAAAGACCTGCCATCACATAAAGGACAGTCTTGTCGTTGCCGGTATCAACTCCCGAAAAAGCGAAACTTAAAGTATAATAGAGCAGAAAGAAGAAAGCCGGGCACTCCATAAGCACCCATGCAGTCTTGTTGCTGATTTTCGGGCCCCAGTTCGATGTTGAGAGGTAGCCATAGCCTGCATTCAGGAAGAACAGGACTATGAAAACAATCAAAGCCATCACGGCCATTGAGGATAGTATTATATAATAGGTGTTCATTATAGTTTTTTTTTCAACGAAAACGCCTGCAAAGGTAATAAAGATTTTTTCAAATCAGATTTTTTACATACTTTTGTGCCCCTGTTAACGAACTTTTTCATCATATGGACACAAAATATGTATTCGTTTCAGGTGGAGTTGCCTCATCTCTGGGCAAAGGAATAATCTCCGCATCATTGGCTAAACTTCTTCAGGCCAGAGGCTTGAGAGTCACAATCCAGAAATTCGACCCCTACATCAACATCGATCCCGGAACGCTCAATCCCTACGAGCACGGCGAATGTTATGTCACTGAAGACGGCGCTGAGACTGACCTTGATCTCGGCCACTATGAGCGCTTCCTCGGAGTACACACTTCAAAAGCGAACAACGTCACTACAGGTAAAATCTACCACACAGTCATCAGCAAGGAGCGTGAAGGCGCATATCTCGGAAAAACTGTCCAGATTGTTCCCCACATCACAGACGAAATCAAAAGAAGGATGCTCCTGCTCGGGAAAACCGGCAAATATGACATCATCATCACGGAAATCGGCGGAACCGTCGGAGATATGGAGTCACAGCCATTCGTCGAAGCCGTAAGGCAGCTCAGGTGGGAGCTCCCTGAAGACGACTGCATGACCATTCATCTTACCCTCGTTCCATATTTGAGTGCAGCCAAGGAATTGAAAACCAAGCCGACGCAGCACTCTGTACAGCAGCTCCAAAGATGGGGAGTGCAGCCTGACATCGTAGTGTGCAGGACTGAACATGAGCTCTCACCGGAACTCCGCAGGAAGATGGCTTTGTTCTGCAACGTAAAGCCCGGTCACGTAATCCAGTCGCTGGATGCCCCTTCAATCTATCAGGTGCCACTGAACATGAAAGCCGAGAAACTCGATGAACTTGTGCTCGGCCATTTCGGAATCAAGGATGCTCCTGAGCCGGACCTCAGCCGCTGGAATGCGTTTCTTGACAAACTTGCACACCCTAAGACAACAGTCGATATTGCACTGGTAGGAAAATATGTGGAGCTTCAGGATGCATACAAATCGATTCTTGAGTCCTTCGTCCATGCCGGCGCAGCCAATGAATGCAAGGTAAACGTGCACAGTATCCATAGCGAATTTATTGATGATGAGAATGTTGCAGAGAAACTCTCTGGAATGGACGGAGTCCTTGTCGCACCCGGATTCGGAGAAAGGGGACTTGAAGGCAAGATCAGGGCAATCAAATATGCCAGGGAGAACGGGCTTCCATTCTTCGGAATATGCCTGGGAATGCAGATGTGCGTGGTTGAGTTTGCCCGCAATGTGCTTGGCCTGTCTGACGCAATCTCCACTGAGGTGAATCCTGCCACTTCCAATCCTGTGATAGACCTGATGGAAGATCAGAAAAGCACGACAATCAAGGGCGGTACGATGAGGCTTGGAGCATATGAGTGCCGTCTTGAAGAAGGCTCGCTTGCACACAGAATTTACGGAAGCCTGACCATATCTGAGCGCCATCGTCACAGATATGAATTCAACAACCGTTATCTTGAGGCCATAGAGGCTGCCGGAATGAAAGCGACTGGCAAGAACCCTGATACCTCCCTTGTGGAGATTGTGGAGATTCCTTCGCATCCTTTCTTCATCGGTGTGCAGTTCCATCCTGAGCTCAAGAGCACCCCTGAACATCCTCAGCCGATATTCACTGCCTTTGTGCGTGCGGCTCTGGAATATAAGGATAATAAATAATTGATTATGAATGTTTTGAAATCTATCTCACTCATTGCATTGTTTGTTCTTGCAGTCGTATCATGCGGTTCCTCGGAGCCGGTTGTATATGATGTTGAGGTTGTCGCTGAATATCCTCATGACACGCAGTCATATACCCAGGGACTTTTCTTCGATGACGGCAAATTGTACGAAAGCACAGGGCTGAAGGGAAAGTCAACCTTCAGGTGCGTTGACCTGGCAACCGGCAAAGCTTTGACAAGGATGGATTTCGACAAGAAATATTTTCTGGAGGGCTCGGTCATCTTTGACGGAAACCTCTACATTCTGACATGGGAGAGCCGCGTCGCATTCGTTTACGATGCGGCCACTCTCGAATATAAGAACACATGGAAATACCCTCGGGAGGGCTGGGGTCTGACCACCGACGGGAAAAGACTGATTGCATCCGACGGATCGTCCTATCTCTATTTCATGGATGGCGAATTTGCACAAAAGGAGAAGATTCAGGTCACTTTCAAAGGACGTCCTGTCCGCTATCTCAATGAACTGGAATGTATTGATGGTAAAATTTGGGCGAATGTATATACATCCGACGAAATTGTCATCATCAATCCGAAAAATGGGGAAGTGGAGGGAATCATAAATTGCAGAGGTCTTCTTCCTGACAAACTCCGTACAAGTGACACGGATGTCCTGAATGGCATAGCATACAATCCTCAGGACGGAAAAATATATCTTACAGGCAAGAATTGGCCGAGGATGTATGAAATCCGCCTGAAAAAGCGTAAGTAGATTATTCAAATTTTGTTTCATTGAAAAATATTGCTAACTTCGCCTGCTGAACACTCGGGGGTGCCCTTCGGAGTCCTGCAGGATTGCGCATGAGGCTGAGATTATACCCATTGACCTGAAGCAGATAATGCTGCCGTAGGAAATGAGTCACATACATGGAAAGTACCCGGGTAATGGCATAGTGCCGTTATCCGTTTTTTCATTCTCAGATTTCCCCCGCATTAAATATTTATTTATTTATTTATGGTTATTTCTATCAACAGGAAGCCGACAGAGACATCGGCCTCCAATCTTGCGGAATTGGCAAGTGAACTTTCCCTGCCACAGGCTGGAGTGGCTATGGCATTGAACGCCAAGATGGTACAGCGTGCCGATTGGGAAAATACCCCATTGGTTGAAGGAGCTGAAATAATAATCATCAAAGCTGCCTGCGGAGGCTGAAAACCCTATGCTTCAATTTATTACACATTTCAATGACCGCTGGTCATATCTGGATTCGGTGAGGCTGGCACTTGATGGAGGATGCCGTTGGATTCAACTCAGGATGAAGGATGCGACCCCGGAGCAGATCCGCCCGGTGGCTGTTCAGGCCATGCAGATGTGCCGTGATGCTGGTGCCACTTTCATAATTGACGACCATGTAGGGCTCGTGGCTGAAATAGGAGCTGACGGTGTCCATCTCGGAAAGAATGACATGCCTACTGACCAGGCCAGGGCATTTCTCGGAAAAGATTTCATCATAGGCGGCACTGCCAATACCCTTGACGATGTAAGGAATCATTGGAAGAACGGTGTGGACTATGTAGGTTGCGGACCATTCCGTTTCACCACCACCAAGAAGGGCCTGGCACCGGTACTCGGACTTGGCGGATATGAGTCAATTGTAAACGGAATGAAAAGCGAAGGCATTGATATTCCGATAGTTGCGATAGGAGGAATCACAGCGGAAGACATTCCTTCCATCATGGCGACCGGGGTCAGCGGCATAGCCCTCAGCGGCACCGTACTTTCCGCCCAGGATCCATCAGCCGAAATGGCCAGGCTGCTCTCCTTGCTCTGAACCAAAGGACATATTTGTAAAAAATCATAATAATATATGGAAAAGTTAGTAATAGCAGGCAGGGAATTCAATTCCCGCCTTTTCCTGGGCACAGGCAAATTTAATAATAACGACCTGATGTCCAAGGCAATAGAAGCAAGCGGCACTGAAATGGTGACCGTAGCGATGAAAAGAATAGAACTCTTCGACCAGCAGGATGACCTGCTTACACACGTTACAAGAAATCCGAATATCCAGCTCCTTCCGAACACCTCTGGAGTGCGCAATGCTGAAGAAGCCGTATTCGCGGCACAAATGGCAAGGGAAGCCTTCGGTACCAACTGGCTCAAGCTTGAGATACATCCAGACCCTCGCTACCTGCTTCCTGACTCAGTGGAAACGCTCAAAGCCACGGAGCAGCTCGTCAAACTTGGCTTTGTCGTACTTCCATACTGCCAGGCAGACCCGACTTTGTGCAAACATCTTGAAGAAGCTGGAGCAGCCACCGTCATGCCTCTTGCTGCTCCTATCGGTACAAATAAAGGATTGAGAATGAAGGACTTCCTTCAGATAATCATAGAACAGGCAACCGTTCCTGTAGTAGTTGATGCCGGAATAGGAGCTCCGAGCCATGCCGCCGAGGCTATGGAAATGGGAGCCGACTGTTGCCTTGTCAACACAGCCATTGCGGTGGCGGGAGACCCTGTCCAGATGGCAGTCGCTTTCAAGGAAGCGGTAATTGCCGGACGCAGAGCCTATGAAGCCGGTCTCGGAGCAATCTGTGACTCCGCCCAGGCAAGTTCACCACTCACAGCATTTCTTGACAATTAAAAATACCACATCATGCCAAACGACAATAAAGCTTATGCCAAAAGAGAAAAGGCTTACATGACAGGCCGCATTTACCCTTCCGTCAAAGTAGGAATGACCAAGGTAAATTTGACACCGACCGTAGTGAAAGACGAGGAAGGCGTTCCTCACATGGAACAGAATGCCCCTGTATATATATATGATACAAGCGGACCGTTTTCCGATCCGGCAATTGAGGTGGATCTGAAGAAGGGTCTCCCGAGAATGAGGGAACAGTGGATCATCGACCGTGACGACACCGAAGTCCTTCCACAGGTGACCAGCGAATATGGAAAGGCCCGTCTGGCAGACAAATCCCTCGATTCCCTCCGTTTCGAGCACATTCAGCTTCCACGTCGTGCCAAAAAGGGCAAGGCTATAACCCAGATGGCCTATGCAAAAGCCGGAATTATTACCCCTGAGATGGAATATGTGGCCATAAGGGAGAATATGAACTGCGAAGAGCTCGGCATCAAAAGCCATATAACCCCGGAATTTGTACGCGACGAAATAGCCAGGGGCCGCGCCGTCCTCCCGGCAAACATCAACCATCCGGAATCAGAGCCGATGATTATAGGCAGGAATTTCCTCGTCAAGATCAATACCAACATCGGCAATTCGGCGACGACATCATCCATCGAGGAAGAAGTTGACAAGGCCGTATGGTCCTGCAAATGGGGCGGTGACACACTTATGGACCTTTCCACAGGCGACAATATCCACGAGACACGCGAGTGGATTGTGCGCAACTGCCCGGTTCCTGTGGGAACAGTGCCTATCTATCAGGCACTTGAGAAGGTAAATGGCAAAGTCGAGGACCTGAGCTGGGAAATCTACCGCGATACCCTCATCGAGCAGTGTGAGCAGGGAGTTGACTATTTCACCATCCACGCAGGCATCAGACGCCACAATGTGCACCTTGCCGATTCCCGTCTTTGCGGAATTGTAAGCCGCGGAGGCTCGATCATGAGCAAATGGTGCCTCATCCACGATAAGGAATCCTTCCTTTACGAGCATTTTGACGACATTTGCGACATCGTGGCGCAGTACGACGTAGCCCTTTCACTGGGAGACGGACTCAGGCCGGGATGCATTGAGGATGCCAATGATGCTGCGCAGTTTGCAGAACTTGATACGATGGGCGAACTCGTCACAAGGGCATGGGACAGGAACGTCCAGGCGTTCATCGAAGGCCCCGGCCATGTGCCGATGCACAAGATCCGCGAGAATATGGAAAGGCAGATCGACCACTGCCACGAAGCTCCGTTCTACACCCTTGGCCCGATTGTCACTGACATAGCACCTGGCTACGACCACATCACAAGTGCCATAGGAGCAGCCCAGATTGCATGGCTCGGCACTGCAATGCTCTGCTATGTCACTCCAAAAGAGCACCTTGCACTTCCTGACAGGGAAGATGTACGCGCAGGAGTGGTAACTTACAAGATTGCCGCCCACGCAGCCGACCTTGCCAAAGGACATCCGGGGGCACAGGTCAGGGACAACGCCCTGTCAAAGGCCCGTTTCGATTTCAGATGGAGGGACCAGTTCCATCTTTCTCTCGATCCGGAGCGTTCTCTAGAGTATTTTGAGGCAGCAGGTCACACTGATGGAGAGTATTGCACAATGTGCGGACCGAATTTCTGCGCTGCAAAGCTCACCCATGATCTGAGAAAACTGAAATAAAGATGGATAACAGGTATGACAGACAACTTATGCTCCCTGAAATAGGAGAGGCAGGTCAGAGAAAATTGTCTGATGCCAAGGTACTTATAGTCGGTGCCGGCGGACTTGGTTCGCCGGTATCCACCTATCTTGCGGGAGCAGGCGTCGGAAGGATAGGCATAGTTGACGATGACCTCGTGAGCATAACCAACCTTCAGCGCCAGATTCTTTATTCAGAAGCCCAGGAGGGGAGTCCCAAGGTGGAATGTGCCCGCGAGAGACTTCTTGGCCTTAACAGCACCATCCGGGTGGATGCCCACAAGCTCAGGGTTTCGTCTGAAAATGTGGACGGATTGATTTCTGACTATGATATTGTTGTGGATGCAACAGACAATTTCAGTACGAGATATGTCCTGAGCGATGCCTGTGCCGCAGCTCGCAAACCTTTGGTACATGGGGCTATAAATGCCCTTGACGGCTGTGTGTCAGTGCTTTGCGCAGGTCGTGCCACTTTCAGGACATTGTATCCCGACCAGCAGCAGACTTTGTCGATGCCTCATCCCGGCCGTGCCGTCGTCGGCGTGACCCCGGCAGTTGTGGGAAGTGTGCAGGCTTCGCAGGTGCTGCAGCTGATTTGTGGCTATGGAGAACCCCTGATTGACCGTCTTTGGACTGTCAACCTCCGGAACATGCAAACTTATATTATTGAACTATAAAAACTTGACAATGTTTTCAGACGAATTGTTGAAAATAGACTGGGATGCCACCACCGCTGCCATTGCTGCGATGACTGACATTGATGTCCGTCGCGCTCTGGCGAAACCTCGCTGCGACGTGCGCGACTTCATGGCTCTGGTTTCCCCCGCGGCAGAGCCATATCTTGAACAAATGGCCCGTCTTTCCAGAAAATACACCGAGGAAAGGTTCGGAAGGACGATGTCAATGTTCATACCATTATATATAACAAACTCATGCTCGAATTCCTGCGTCTATTGCGGATTCCATCGTCAGAACCCTATGGCAAGGACCATTCTGACCCCTGCACAGATTGAGGATGAGTACAAGGCAATCAAGAAACTTGCTCCTTTTGAGAATATACTTCTGGTAACAGGAGAGAATCCGGCGAAGGCGGGCGTGCCGTATCTTGCCGAAGCAATTGACATTGCGAAGAAATATTTCTCGAATATCAAGATTGAGGTAATGCCTTTGAAAACAGAGGAATATGCCATTCTGAAAGAGCATGGACTGAACGGAGTGATATGCTTCCAGGAGACTTACCATCGTGAAAATTACAAGATTTACCACCCAGCCGGCATGAAATCCAATTTTGAATGGAGACTGAACGGATTTGACCGCATGGGACAAGCCGGAGTACATTCGATAGGAATGGGTGCCCTGCTCGGGCTGGAAAAGGAGTGGAGAACCGATGTCGTGATGATGGCCTACCACCTGAGATATCTCCAGAAACATTATTGGAGGACCAAATATTCCGTGAATTTTCCCCGCATGCGCCCTGCACAGAATGAAGGATTCCAGCCAAACTGTTTCGTCACAGACAAGCAGCTTGCCCAGCTGACCTTTGCGATGAGGATTTTCGACCATGATGTGGACATTTCCTATTCAACAAGGGAACCTGCCTTCATCAGGGACAATATGTGCACTCTCGGAGTGACCACAATGTCCGCTGAATCGAAGGTTAATCCGGGAGGATATCATACTTATCCTCAGGCACTTGAGCAGTTTACTGTCTCTGACGACCGTACAGCTGCCGAGATTAATCTCCGGCTGAAGGAACTCGGACGCGAGCCTGTATGGAAGGACTGGGACGCTTCATTTGATTTGTTCGGCAGATGAAACTGATTGTGATCACAAGGCCGGAATTCATTGAATCCGAGGCTGACAGGATAGCAGGTCTGTTCTCTGAAAAGGGGGTGGATCTGCTACATATACGCAAGCCGGGAGCCACCTTGGAGCAAGTGCGTAGTCTCATCGTACAGATTCCCAGGCAATTCCATTCCCGTCTTGTGCTTCACGACCATTTCAGTCTTGCCGAGGAATATGGTTTGTACGGAGTGCATCTTAATTCCCGCAATCCCAAGCCAGGGGAACTCTGGAAGGGGAGTGTGAGCCGCAGTTGCCACAGTCTGGACGAAATCATTGAATATAAGGACAAATGCTCCTATCTTTCCCTTTCGCCTATTTTCGATTCAATCTCCAAATCCGGCTATCTTTCAGCCTTTTCCCGGGAGGAAATATCCTCTGCAGTTGCCAAAGGCATAATCGACGACAAGGTCTATGCTCTTGGCGGAGTGACTTTTGACAAACTTCCCCTGGTGCAATCCATGGGTTTCGGGGGAGCAATGATTCTTGGAGACGCTTGGAAATGAAAACCGTACTTACAATTGCCGGCAGCGATACCTCAGCAGGTGCCGGCATCCAGCAGGACCTTAAAACCATCACCGCAATGGGCTTGTATGCCCTTACCGTGCCGACTGCCCTCACAGCGCAGAATACTCGTGGCGTACAGAGAGTCATGCCTGTCCCGGAGGATATGGTCCGTGCCCAGATTGATTCCATCTTCGATGACATACGGGTTGATGCGGTGAAAATCGGAATGATTCCCGATATTGCCTGTGCCAGGGTTGTCGCTTCGGCTCTCCGTGGGAGGAATCTCCCTGTTGTCTATGACCCTGTGATGGTTTCAACGAGCGGACATCCCCTCATGACCCCTGAGTGCATGGAATTTGTCATGGAAGAATTGTTCCCTTTGTGCACTGCAGTGACCCCGAATCTGCCTGAATCCGGGTCAATCATGGCATATTTGAAAAATGCTGGTCTTTCAGCGGAGGCTTGCTCCGGCTTGGCGGGAGAAGTGTTTGTACGGCATTTCGGTACGGCTTTCCTTCTCAAGGGCGGTCATGCCGATGGAGAAATTATGAAGGATGTTCTTTATGAGGTAAATGGCCGTAGCCATGAATATGCCACAGAAAGGATCCATACCAAGAATCTTCATGGCACGGGCTGTACCCTTTCCAGTGCCATTGCATGTGGCCTTGCCTGTGGCCGAAGTCTTGCAGAGTCCGTGCAGGCTGCCAAGACATTGGTGTATGAAGCCATAGTTGCTGCCAGGGATCTGTCCATCGGGTCAGGCAACGGCCCTCTGCTTCTTACTCCCGGTAATTGACCTGGCGGATTGCAGTTTTTGCGAAGTTCCAATATGGCAAAAGCTGCAAAAACCGGCTCCAAATCAACATGTTTTTGAGGCCTGCCAAATCTGGAATATTACGGTCTCAAATTAGCAATCAATTGTAAATCATTGTTTTGCGGGATTCCCATATCTGCAATTTGCCATTTCTGCGCAACCCCCGCAATACTTTTCAAAGCTTTGCTACAGTGGGCATGATTGCGTTTTTGAATGTCTTCCTTTGCATTGTCAAACAAAAACAATACACAGGATTATGAACAACAAGGCATTTTTCTTTTTCGCAATTTTTACTCTCGCAATGGTCGGCTGCAGCAAGTATGATATCATCGAGCCTTTATATGAAGATCAGCAGAATATCATGCCAGGAAGCAAGGCTGATGCTTGTGATGATGAAAACGAATTTGCCTTCGTTCGTTTGGGTATGTATGAGGATATCGACAATTATAATGTAACTATCACAGATATGTGGATTGAGTCTGACGGTGATGCAATTTTGCCTGATTTCGGCACCAATATCACTTCTGCTGACATGATCTCATCTTCTTTCACATGCCCTACCTTTGACGTTGAGGGTGGAAAATATCACTCTGTCCTTATTCCTGAGAATGCTGTTTCGCTGACTCTTCATTTCAACGCGCTGGTGACATGCGCTGACGGTTCATGCCCTATGACAATCGAGGATGCCGTGTATGTAATCGATGCTTCACAGACAAATTGGAAGAAGAACAATGCTTACAGCTATGTCATTACTGTAGATGCAGAACTTCTCGGACTGAGCGCAATCACTTTCAACCCGACAGTCTCAGATTATGACAATGTAGAATGTAATTAATTAACTTGTGTCAGATTAATATTTGCTAAACTGATTCTAATATTTATCTTTGTATGATAATCGCTAATAAAGTAACAATGAACAGTAACAATCAGCCTGTCATTCTTGTCGTCGATGATATTTCGACCAACAATATCCTGATGAAGAATCTGCTTCGTGTCAGGAATTATGAGGTTCTTTTGGCACAGTCCGGCATAGAAGCGCTGAAAATTGCTGAAGAACGCAAACCTGATGTCATCCTTCTGGATATCATGATGCCGGTAATGGATGGATATGAAGTACTTGCAAGGCTGCGTTCCAATGAAGCCACCAAGGATATAAAGGTGGTGATGGTTTCGGCCCTCGGAGGCAAAATCGACATTAAGAATGCAATGGACCTGGGAGCTGACGGCTATATCACAAAGCCTGTTGTTGTTCAGAAACTTTACGATTTGCTTGACAAATTCACAAACTAACATGTAGGGCAACTTGACATGAATCATATTTCGGGATTTCTGCTGAATTTCTTGTGTGCCGCAGCGTTCTGCCTTGCGGTCATGCTTGGTTTATATATGTGCCTGTCAAAGAGACTTCCGGGGGAGACCTTTGACAAGATGCAGAAACTCTTCGGAGCCACATTGCTTCTGATGGCCCTTCATGTTCTGTTGCTTAACATTGAATTATTCTTTGGATTTACTTTCAGTACGGTCTTGCGTATTGTCCTCGTTGTTCTCGACATTGCTTCCCTTATTTGTTGCATATTGCTTATAATTAAATCTTTACAACCATCGCGAACACAAGGTGAAGCTTCACGGGTACAGGTCAGGGACAAGGTTGAGCCAGCAGAAGCAGAACTGCCTGTGGAAGAGGATGAGGGACTGAACGTTGCTGAGGCCTCTGAGCCGGACGTTGCAGGCGAAGCGGAGACGATTGTTACGGACGAATCTGCCGAGGATGAGGCCGTGGAGCAGCTCGAGACTCCGAATGTGGATGATTTCCTTTTCTTCCAGAAAGTGGAATGCCTCATGGTGAATGAGAGGCTTTTCTGCGAGCAGGAGATTTCCCGCGAGGCAGTGGCAACGGCAATCGGCACCAACAGGACATATCTTGCACGAAGCATCAAAAGTGCCACCGGAATGACTTTTTCCGAATATATCACCACTTTGAGGACAAGTTACGCCGCCAAGCTCCTCACCACCTCGGATGAACCTCTGGACCTTATCGGCACACTGGTGGGATTCCGTTCCAAAAGCGCATATTATCGTGCATTCTCCGCCGCCTATGGCTGTTCTCCTTCAGAATACAGGAAAAATTCCGTTTGCCTGCACACGCTTGAATCCGCTACAATACAGTAACGTACCATCCTCATTGCCCCGAACCGTCCACAAGTCTTTCATAACACCCTTTGATTATCAATTACTTACAAATTCTTACCGTGGACGGTGATTATCTACTTGTCTGAAAGATCTCTCCATGCGCTTCGCTTAGTCGAGATGACTGTGGGGCTGAATAGTTTATCTTGGTCGAGATGATAATGTGTCATTTCGAGCGGAGCCCGAAGGGCATAGTCGAGAAATCTGGCAGGGGAGTGCAGTGCCTGTGGATATTTTAAACATGGATATATATAAAACAAAATGAGCTGTCGCCACTCACGTGGGGACACCTCATACTAACCACATAATTAATAACACTAAAACTAATAACCAATAGGTTGTGATCGTTACTGATGAACTCTCTGACCAACCCGAGTGCAAAGGTACAACAAATTTTATTATCTGCAAATTTTTCTGATAATTTTTTGCAATTATTTTTTCATCCCTTCCTTATGTAATGTGCAAATTTCGTCCTATTCTGCTGGAATTTGTATCTATTATATTGCATAATTAATTGATAATTAGTATATTTGTCAAGTTTTAGGTAGAAATTTGCGCAAATGATTTCTATCAATGATATAATTTTAACTATCCTATTTCGTATGAAACTAACCACTGTCTTGATTTCAACATTGCCGATACTGGCACTCTCGGCATCTTGTTCCAAACCTTGCACGGTTGACCGGCAGGGTGTAACAGTAAGATTAAGCGCTCCGGCTCAGAATGGTCCGCAGTTGGTGAGACTCCAGCCACAGAGTGAAAACATCGTCAGGGTCTCAGCCACGGCCGAAAGAAAATTCTCCGATCCCCAAAGCCTTGTAATCATTCATCCGGATACGTCTCCTGAGTTTTCGGTATCTGCTGAAGGAGATACGGTGACATTGGCAACCTCTGCCCTCAGAGCCAATGTACTTTCCACCACCGGACAGGTCTGGTTCACAGATTTGGATGGAAATGTCATACTTTCCGAACAGAATGGCGGAGGAAAGGAGTTTACTCCGATTGAAGTGGAGGGAACAAAAGGATGGACATGGCGGCAGGTCTTCGAATCAGAGGACGATGAAGCATTTTATGGCCTTGGCCAGCATCAGTCCGATGAGTTCAATTATAAAGGAAAAAACGAGGAGTTGTTCCAATATAATACAAAGGTTTCGGTTCCGTTTGTCGTTTCCAACAAAGGTTATGGAATCCTGATGGACAGTTATTCCATGATGCGTTTCGGCAATCCTGACGGATACAGCCAGCTTTCCGAAGTCTTTGAACTTTATGACAAGAACGGCGAATCCGGTGCCCTGACCGGTACATATAC
>JBJFDE010000445.1:0-3601 GCA_051889855.1 Candidatus Cryptobacteroides sp.
AAAGTAGCCCAGCCGTAGTTACCAGGAGTAAAACAGAACACTTTTGACCCATCGGGACTGTACCAGTCATATAGTCCCTCCCTCATTCTGCTGACAAACAAGTTTTTAATTCCACTCTTGGAAAGAATCTGTGGCATCTGCATGGTTCTTCCCGGTACGTCAATATTGCATGCAGTCCTGTCGTCACAGCCAGGCAGGTTGTCTTTTATCCATTTTCGTCCAAAATAAGCTTGTCTTACAAGTTGTTCTCCCGATAGCAGACCTTCGTACGGCTGATTGAAAGTGGCTCCCCAATTGAAACGCCCATCTTTGTAGTGTCTTATTATTTCATCTTTCATTTCTGGAAACTCCTCCAAAAATTCCATCAGGTTGAGTGTCTGTTCCATCTCGAAAGAAAAATCCAGGTTATTTTCCATCATCTCGAGAGCTGGCAATATGGTATTGAATATTCTATCCTTTCGGCAATATTCAGGTGTATTTACCCATGCTATATCCTGATGCGATGATTGGATGATGTGTATGGTACCAGAAGAAAAATATCCCCAATCTGACGGCACGGGAGAGTCCACGAACAATGAAGATAAAGTCAAACCGCCCTTTCGAATTTCAAGTAGATTGCCCTCTCCAATCAAAGGCAACCACAAAACAAGTGTATCCTTTCCTATATCAGATGGGCTATCAACAAGTCTGCCGTCACAAAAAACTTTCTGTCCTTTTTCCAATGGATTTTCCAGAATAACAAGGGCTTTATATTCCAAATCTCCTCCATTATTTTCATAGCAAAAAGGAGTTGCTCCCTCAACTGTGACTAATTTCTGCTGCGCATTGACTCCCAATTGGAAATATATTACTGCCAGCAATAATGCAAGTACTCGTTTCATTCCACACGTAATTTAAATTTGTAGAAATTTTTTAATTTTAGCTTTACTACAATAATTATTTAACCGGTTAACATTGCAAAGTTATAATAAATTTGAATATATCAAGTACTTTCTTAAAAATAATGACACAGGAAATGATTTTTCAGATTGAGCAGAAGAAAGGGACGAGGAAGGGAACGGAGAAATCGACGAGGACTCCGTGGAGGATGGAGGCGAATACCCACTCCTTGCCGCAGACATTGGTTATGACAGGAAGGGTTACGTCGGCAGTGGTGGCCCCACCAGCCGAAATCGGAGCTGCGGGGCCAAAGATTTTCAACATGAAAGGGGCAAAAAGAAGCGTCATCATTTCCCTGAAAATATTGGCTATCAGTGCAATGGTGCCAAGTTCAGCCGCGGCCTGCGTTCCAATGGATGCTTCCTTCAGGGAAGTGATGAGGATTGAAGACAGAGAATAATAACCGAAACCGCTTCCGACTGCCATCACCTCAGCTGCAGACCAGCGGGAAATCGCAAATGAAATCAGGAATGAGGCTATCAGTCCTCCTCCAATCGTTGCAAGGGGAAGAAAGAGCAGACGCGGACGGATGCTTTTCACAATTTGGATAATCTGAGGGTCACGTCCAAGACCGATACCCACCTGAAGCATAAGGGCATAGAGAATCCATGTAGTCAGGTCAGAACCAGACACCTGCCCGGGAATGAGCCCGAGAAGCCCGAAGATGCATCCCAGAATGAATGCTCCTATAATTATGAAGCTGCTCCTCATTTTCTGAAAAAGAAATAATAAACGGCAGAAGCTGCAAGAACGCTTCCCAATGTAGCTGCAAGGCTGATAAGCAGAGCATCTCCGCCAAGGGTCAATATGTTCGACATTACATCCCGGTTGGAGCCGATTTCAATTCCCATCACAAAAAGAAGCAGCACGATTGTGACCATCGTTCCTTTTGAGACCCATTCCAGGCCTTTCCTGTTTCGGAGCAGCCAGCCGATGAGGATGCCGGCCAGCATGATGCCAATTACCTTGAACATATTGATTCGATGAAAATAAAATGCCGTTGCCTGACTTGTGCCTCATCAGTCTTTATGTAGTTCCAGAGGTTTAAGAGAAGGGAGACTTATGCCGAAACGGACAGAAAGTATCCTTATGAGTATAACGGACAGGGCAGCTATCACCTGAGTGAGCACATGTCCGCATCCGAGCCACAGGCAGCAATAATATACAACACCTCCCAGCACACATGCGACGGCATATATATCCTTACGGAAAATCAGGGGAACTTCATTGATGAAAATATCACGGAACATACCTCCTGCCGCTCCTGTGATGGATCCCATGATGATATTCACCCACATCGGGAAACCGGCATCAAGGCTCTTTTCCACCCCGACGACGGTGAACAGACCGATACCGATGGCATCGAAGATGAAGAAGGTATTGTCCAGTCGTACGAGCTTGTTCCTGAACAGGATAACGAATATCAGGGCTATTGCAGTGATTATCACGTAAGATGGCTGGTTCATCCAGAATGGTGTTATCCCGAGCAGGACATCCCTCAAGGTACCTCCTCCGATGGCGGTCACAAAGCCCACGACATAGGCACCGAAGATGTCAAAATTCTTCGCTGCAGCAAGCCTGATTCCGCTTATGGCGAATGCGAATGTACCTATATAATCAAGAATGGTTACAAAATCCATGGTCGAAAAATTGAGCCTGCAAAGATAGAAATAGTATTCGATTGTTGAAGTAAAATTCGTACATTTGAAGGTTCGTATGATTTTTAAACAATGGTTCCGCACTCGCGAAACTTGAGAAATTTGAGAAATTGAGTGGTTATGGACAGATTTGAAGAACTCTTTCCTCGGTTTGACGAGAATGGAATTGCGCTGATAAAAGCCGCCTATTCCATTGCAGAAGAAGCCCTTAAGGGCCGCGTCCGCGGCAACGGGCATCCTTTCATCGAACACCCTGACGGTGTTGCGAAGATAGCTTATGACGAAATCGGCCTCCCGGCAGAATGCATTGCAGCTGTTTACTTGCATGAGGCTTCGCGCTTCAGTGAGGATGGTTGTGACATGTCCGGATGGCAGTTCGGCCAGGATGTCATGACAATGGTTGACGGACTTAACAAGATTTCCACCATAAAGCCCAAGGACACAAGACTCGAAGCAGAAAACTATAAAAAACTGATTGTTTCGTATTCAAAGGATCCGCGTGTGACTGTGCTGAAAATTGCAGACAGGCTTGAAGTCATGCGTTCCCTGGACATGTTCCCGAAACTGTCCGGGGAAAGGAAAATCCTTGAGACCATGATGCTGTACATACCTCTTGCCCACCAGCTGGGACTGTACAATATCAAGAGTGAAATGGAGGACATATATTTCAGATATGCCGACCCGGAACAATACAGGGCCATCACCAACAAGCTCAAAAGTACAGAGGGAGACAGGCAGAAACTGATGGTACAGTTCATCGAGCCCCTCAAGCAGAAACTTCTGGATGAAGGCATACAATACAAGCTGAAAATAAGGACGAAGACAGCCCTATCCATCTACAAGAAGATGCAGAAACAGAAGGTGCCTTTCGAAGGCGTCTTCGATGTTTTTGCCATCCGCTTCATCATTGACTGTGAGGAGGACAGGGAGACCGAGCATGCTCTCTGCTGGAAGGTATTTTCCTATGTGACAGAAGAATACGAATCCGACACCAAACGTCTTCG
>JBJFDE010000446.1:0-3578 GCA_051889855.1 Candidatus Cryptobacteroides sp.
AAACGTCTTATGCGTTCTTATGCCCGTCATCAGGGTTCTCAGGCTTCGCTTGCCACTATCGCAGGAGATATTTCCTCAAATGAGGTGGAGAAATTGTCAGAGAATACGATATCTGATTATCTTGTTGCGCTGAAGAAAATCTTCGTTGTTGAGGATGCCATTGCGTGGAATCCTAACCTGCGGTCCAAGACTGCTATCCGTAGCAGTGATACCCATTATTTTGTTGATCCTTCTATTGCCGTAGCGGCATTGGAATTGGGGCCGGATGACCTGATTGGAGATTTGAACACTATGGGCTTGCTCTTCGAGACGATGGCCGTGCGTGACTTGCGCTGTTATGCTGATGCCCTTTCCGGGACGATGTACCATTACCGCGACAAGAGTGGCCTGGAGTGTGATGCAGTAATGCACTTGCGTGGTGGTCGATACGGTCTGATAGAGGTGAAACTGGGAGGCAGCACAGGCATAGAAGAAGGGGCTGCAACTCTCAAGGCTTTGGCGGACCGGATTGACACCGACAAAATGAAAAGCCCGTCATTCCTTATGGTTCTTACCGCTGTTGGGCAGTTCGCATACACACGCAAAGACGGTGTTGTGGTTGTGCCTATCGGCTGCTTAAAACCGTAACAGGCAAAATATTTTTATTGAAAAGTCAAATCAAAAAATCCATTCTTCAGACACACAATACTATGGCAGAATTGACAATAGCCAAGTCCTTGAATAAGGCATATCGCCAGGTTCCCGTTGATCGAGCACTTTTTGATACTTTCAAAATACAGTTACAAAATTTCTACGAGCAGATTGCTGTCGTCAATACTGAAGAAAAGATTAAGGGCGATTTAATGGACCTGCTCAAACAGACTTTCTACAGCAAGACATACAAAGTCTCCCCAAATGGAAAAATCGACTGTGCCATCCATCTTGGCAACAATATTCAAGATCCTGTGGGAGTAATCTTTGAGGTCAAGATGCCTGGTAACATCTCCGAGATGATTACGCGGGATGATCTTAACCGCAAGGCCCTGCAGGAACTGCTACTTTACTACCTTCGGGAACGTCATTCCAAGAAAAACATCCAGCTCAAGCAACTTGTTGTTACCAACATCTATGAATACTTCGTCTTCGATGCGCAGGAGTTTGAGCGATTCTTCTACTCAGACAAAAAGCTTATCAAGCGTTTTGAAGAATTCAGTGAGGGGTCTTTGACCTCGGAAAAGACAGACTTTTTCTATAAGGAAATTGCAGCCGAATCCATTTCAAAGGTCCTTGACCAGATTACCTATACTTGGTTTGATATTCGTAAGTATGAACATTGCCTTATTACCGGTAATGACAAACGGCTAATTGAATTATTCAAGTTCTTCAGCCCTGAGCACTTGCTGAAGAAACGTTTCCAGAATGATAGTAACTCTCTTAACACCAAGTTCTATGGAGAATTACTCTATATCATTGGACTTGAAGAAGTTGAGGATAGGAATAGTCATAAAAGAATTATTACTCGCCGTCGAGAATGTGATCGCAACCATGCATCCATCCTTGAAAATGCCATCACTATTCTCGATAGCGAAGACTGGCTTGATAATGTGAAGGATCGCTATTCTTTCGGGAAAGATCACTCGGAGCAGCTTTTTGGTGTCGCTCTTGCTCTTACCATAGGTTGGATAAACCGTGTTCTGTTCCTAAAACTCCTTGAAGCCCAGCTTGTAAAATACCATAGAGGAGACAAATCCTACGCATTTATGAGTCCGTCTATCATTCCAGATTACGACGAACTCAACAAACTCTTTTTCCAGGTTCTAGCCAAGCGTATCACTGACCGTTCTGATAGTATCAACTATAAATACGGCAAGGTTCCTTATCTCAATAGCTCTCTCTTTGAGATCAGCCCCTTGGAACGTCAAACCATCCGCATCAGCAGCCTTGATAATAGCGAACTACCTTTGTTCAACGGTACGGTGCTAAAGGACGGAAAGAAACCGCGCTATGCTAAATTACCGACACTTCGGTATCTTTTGGAATTCCTTGATGCCTACAATTTCGCCAGTGAAGGTTCTGAGGAAGTTCAAGAACAATCCAAGACCCTCATCAATGCATCTGTTCTGGGGCTTATCTTTGAAAAAATTAACGGCCATCGTGATGGTTCTGTCTTCACACCAGGTGCCGTCACGATGTTTATGAGTCGTGAATGCATCCAACAAACAGTCGTGCGCAAGTTCAACGAGGAGATGGGATGGAACTGTAAAGACTATGAGTCTTTGAAAAATAAGGATATCGAGGATTATTCCAAGGCAAATATTATTGTCGATTCACTCCGTATTTGCGACCCTGCTGTGGGTTCTGGTCACTTCCTTGTGTCTGTCCTCAATGAGATTATTCGCACCAAATACGATCTAGGCATCCTCATCGATGGCTCCGGAAAACGCATTAAGAAACAGGACTATAGCATTGATATCGAGAACGATGAACTACTTGTTTCAGATGAAGATGGAAATCCAGTCATCTACATTCCGGGGAATCAGGAGAGCCAGCGAATCCAAGAAACCCTGTTTAATGAGAAACGCAAAATCATTGAAAATTGTCTCTTCGGCGTTGATCTTAACCCTAATGCCGTCAACATATGCCGGCTCCGTCTGTGGATAGAGCTTTTGAAAAATGCCTACTACACGAAAGAGAGCCACTATACTGAGCTGGAAACCCTGCCAAATATCGACATCAATATCAAGGTGGGCAATTCGCTCCTACACCGTTTTGACTTAGGGCAAGACATCTCTGAAATCCTCCGAAAGAACGGAATCTCTATCAGTGCCTATAGGAAGGCTGTGTCCGATTATAAAAATGCTCATAGCAAAGAAGTAAAACGCGAACTGGAAGACTATTTGCGTCAGATAAAGGGCAATATCCGCACCCAGATTTCCCTGAATGATCCCAAGCTGGTTCGCAAAAGTCAATTGGAGCGTGAATTGAATAACCTTCTGGCTCCACAGCTTTTCGCAATCAGCAAGAAAGAACAGGCCCAGCGCGACAAACAGGCTAAGGAGTTGCAGACCAAGATTTCCAAGATTCAGGCAGAGGTGGATGAAATCCGGGACAATCAAATCTTCGTTGGTGCTTTTGAATGGCGCATTGAGTTCCCCGAGGTGCTGGATGAAGACGGTCGATTCGTAGGCTTCGACTGCGTGATTGGCAACCCACCGTACATCCAACTTCAAAAAATGGGAACCGATGCTGATGCTCTCCAGAAGATGAACTACAAAACATATGAGCGCACCGGTGACATATATTGTCTATTCTATGAGATGGGAATAAAACTCCTGAAGCAAGGAGCGTTACTCTCGTTCATAACCTCTAATGGTTGGATGAAATCGGCCTATGGTAAACCGTTGCGCACTATGTTGTCAAGCCAATATCATCCATCCCTTCTAATTGATTTCTCAGGATACAAGGTATTCGACTCAGCAACTGTCGATGTGAATATCCTTTCTGTCATCAAGTCTAACACCAATCAAGAGACGACTGCTTGCTCAATAAAGAAAGACAATTTTGAGATTGAAAAATTGAGCGATTATGTGCAGACACAT
>JBJFDE010000447.1:0-3550 GCA_051889855.1 Candidatus Cryptobacteroides sp.
CTGAATGCCGAGCAGTTAAGAGCGAGAAATGCCTCACTGCTTCGATGGCTTGCATTGTGGATAGCTTGGGCAAATACTTCCTTGCCGGTACCGGTCTCGCCGTTTATGAGCACGGTGACATCTGTTGCAGCCACCTTTTTGGCTTGTCGGATAACATCTGAGATTGCAGTCGATTTCCCTACAATAGTGTCAAACGTATGCGATTTTGCCATTGTGACACTTGGCTTCTTTTTCTTCTGCTCTGATGCAAGTGCATCCATGGCACGACTCACGATTGGGATTATCTTGCGGTTGTCGTCACCCTTTACGATATAGTCGAAGGCGCCATTCTTGATGGCTTGCACCCCATCAGGAATGTTGCCATGGGCAGTGAGAAGGATTATCTTGGCGGCAGGAACCATCTGCTGCAGTTCCCCCACCATATCCACGCCGTTGCCGTCAGGCAGGAACACGTCGCAGAGCACAACTTGTACTTCTTGCTTTTTCAGTGTATAAAGTGCCGTGGCGCGGTCTTTTGCTTTCAACACCTCATAACCTTCCAATTCCAGTATGCGCGAGAGAAGCATACGGATGGTAGGTTCGTCGTCAATAATCAGTATCTTGTTCATATCTTTTACGCTTTTTATATATTAAACAGGGAGAGTGACAATAAACTTGCTTCCCTTACCCAATTCACTTTCAATGGTAAGAGTACCGTTATGTGCTTCAACGAAATCGCGGGAAATAGGTAGCCCCAATCCGGTTCCTTGCACCTTAGTGCCCGGCACGCGGAAATAGCGTTCAAATATACACTCATGATAGCGAGAGTCGATGCCGCGTCCAAAATCTTGCACATACATACAGATGTGGTGCTCGTCTTTTTGAGATGCTCCAATTATCACACGACCATTTTCGGAAGAATAGCGGATGGCATTGCTCAACAAGTTGGTCAGTACCCATGCAATCTTCTCGCTATCCACATATAGTTTGCTTATTTTTTCACTCGGATAATCCACTTCGATGTTGATGTGGAACTTGTCGGCTTGCACTTGGTTGGCTTTGATGGCATAGTCAATCAGTTCTATCGGTCGGGTTATATGAGGCTTGAGTTGGAGCGCACCACTCTCCGCCTGTGTCATATTAAGCAATTCGCCCGTGATGCTGAGCAGTCGTTCTCCATTCTCACGGATACTATCAGACAATTCCTTTTGTTCCGGATTGAGCCCTCCAACTCGATTGTCGGCAAGCAACTGCTGGCTCATCAGAATGGCGGAAATCGGAGTTTTAAGTTCATGGGATATGGTGGATATAAAAGTGGTCTTTGCCACATCACGTTTGTGGAACTCTGTGATGTTTTTCAGCATTATAACCGTGCCACTTTCCTTCATTTTTCCCTCGTAGTCTGTCATCCTCACCGGCAGGTATTTCACTTGGAAGTAACTCTCTTTGTTGTCGGCATAAATCTTCAGTGGTTCCGGCTGTTTGTCATCAAGTCCGACGAGCAGCCTACGCAGCAGGTCGTTGCGTAGGGCTGTCTCCTGTGCTGACTTTCCCACAACATCCTCACGCCGAAGATTGAGTATGCTGAGTGCCTCGTTGTTTATAAAATAGAGAGTCAATTCATGGTCTAAGCATACTATAGGTTCATCAATAGAATCAATGATGGTCTCAATGTACTTTTTCGATACTTTGAGTTTCGAAAGTGATGAGTTGTGGTAATCACTAAGTCGGCTTGCCATACGATTGAAATTGGTAGAAAGCCTCTCCATTGCCTCACCTCCACCGATATGCAACTCAACGTCATAATTGTGGTTGGCAATCTCATCAATACCTTTAATCAGTTCTTGAAAAGGTTTGGTGATATATCCCGGTAATTTTATCAGCATCCACAGCCCCACAGCGATGCTCAGCCCGCCAAACAGCAGCAACAATGTCAAAGCCCTCGTCAGACCATAATCTGCCACTGGAGACGTAGGTTCTGTGGCTGTGAGTATCTGCAGGCTGATGACGGAAAGCACCACCAAACCTATGATGAGCGATACCAGGATGCCAACTGAGAGTGTAAGTTTTTCTTTTGTAGTCATATCCTTTTTATTATTTATGCGAAAATAATTAAATCTACGCCCATTTCTTTCAATTCAGACAACAATTTCCGATAACTTCCCGCACGCAATAAGATACGCGGAAAGGAGAACGATGGTTGTCCCATACAGAGCAATGTGGCATGCTGCTGTCGGCAGAACTCGGCAATGGTATGCGGAATGTTGTCGGAAACCACCTTGTGTACTTGTCCGCCAAGTTGCACGGCGAGTTCGAGATGGCTCAACAGATGACGTTGACTGTTCAAAGGAATATGGTCGGCGTTTTCTTTCTCTGTCTGCACATATAGCGCTAAGAGTTCTGCATCAATACTGTCAGCCATGCGTGCAGCCTTTCGGATGATATGCTGTTGTGTTTCGCTATTGCTGCTCACGCACACCACAACCCTCGACATTGCTGTAGCCTTATGTTCGCTTGGCATCACCTGCTTCTCCACCTTCTTCCCGACACGAAAAGCCACTTCCCTAAGTGCCAGTTCTCGCAGTTGAAGGATATTCCTTGCCTGAAAGAAATGGTCAAGGGCTGTTTGTATCTTGTCCTTGGCATATATTTTCCCGGCTTTCAGGCGCTCCACAAGTTCTTCCGCCGTCAGGTCGATGTTCACCACCTCATCAGCCTCGCGCAACACACTGTCGGGAATGCGTTCCTGCACATCGATGCCTACCATCTCCTTTATCTCATCTTTCAGACTCTCTATATGCTGAATGTTCACCGCAGAGAGCACGTTGATACCGGCGTCAAGCAGTTCAATCACATCTTGCCATCGCTTGGCATTACGCTGCCCCTCCACATTGGAGTGCGCCAACTCATCCACTATCACAATTTCCGGATGAACCTGAAGGATAGCGTCCAAATCCATCTCCTCAATCTCCTTACCCTTGTAGAACACTCGTTTGCGGGGAATCACGGGTAGTCCCTTGAGTGCTTTCACTGTATCCGGGCGACCGTGTGTTTCCACATAGCCTATCTGTACGTCGGTGCCGCAGCGCAGCATCTCGTGTGCGTCCTGAAGCATACGATATGTCTTACCTACACCGGCAATCATTCCGATGTATATCTTGAACCGTCCCCGGTGCGACCGCCGTATCAAGTCAAGAAAATGCTGTATATTTTCTTCCATTTATATAAAACGTATATTTCGATACATTTGTTGCACAATATCTTTTCTTATCGTTTTAGCATACCATAGATTGCTTATATATAAGAAACTATATATGCATCAAATCAAGCTCTATGCAAAAGATGTACCAAAAAAACAAATGCACTTACAAATAACAGATAATCAGGACGATATAATGAATGTCATAATCCTCACCATTTTTCAAACCCTTTCATTTTGGTAAGGAATCATTTCATTCTGAAAAACAATGCTAAACCTATCCAAAAACATAATAAGCATAACAAATCAGGAACTTAGTTGGGAAAATTGGTGGTTATCTCGGGGAAAATTCTTAACTTTGCAACTGAACCC
>JBJFDE010000448.1:0-3547 GCA_051889855.1 Candidatus Cryptobacteroides sp.
TATGGACATTCGACAGAGTATTGAAGCAAAATCGGATGAATTGTAGTTCCGTTTAGTAGGGGAATGTCCATGTTATCAATTGATAGTACATATTGCATCTTGTTGGTCTTTATCCCGAGAGATGCAATGTCCTGTCCCAGAAGGAAATCCCGGCGGGCATCGGTTTCGCGCAGGCATCCCCATATATCAAATGCCGATTCCTTGGTGTCGAGAAATATGGACCTGCTGTAACTCAATCCATTACCTTTACTGACGATGTACCGCCCATCATCGTTTTTCGCGACCACATAACTCCTTCCGTGTTGCGGTCCAACGAGAAACATTGTCTTGTCTCCATTCTCCGACCTGATATATGGATAGACTTTCTCGCCGCTTCCCGCATCAAGGAGAATGCTATAGTCCAGTTCGTGTGCTTTATACTCACGCATTTTGTATAGCGTTTGTCTGCGTGGCACCTGTTACAGTCCCTGTAATCTGAAACTGGATGTCATTCAGTTTTTCCTGATTGCCTTTCTTAAAAGTTTCCCAGGCCGATTTAACATCGGCAATCAGGCTTTGGACTCCGACAATATTATTATTCAAGTCGTTATGCCCGGAAGAAATGGACACACAGTTGTTATTGTTCGGCGCGAAATTGTGGGCAAGGCCACAACGGAGGTCATACAATTTGTTGCATTTAGAATTGCGTTTCCCAGTATAATGCAATTTCCTGTAGTCTTTTAATGCTTCAAAGTGCTCAAGGGCAGCTATGAATCTTTTTTTGCTTCCTTCATCGTCGGTAAGTTGATTCCCAAGTACTTCAATGGCCACACATAGTATGATGGTGGCCTGAAAAGGATATTTCTCGGATATTTCTTTTGAGGCTTTGATGATGTACTCTTCAAAGAGTTTTTCAAGGGTGATAATTTCCATGTTTAATAGTGATAATGGTTAAAAGGCTGACTATGCCTATATGTTGACATAGTCAGCCGATGATGAAACGACTAACCTACGCGATACATGATGCCACAGGAACCTTCATAAAATTTAGAGCATCCGCTCATAGAAGGGTTCTTGCTGACCTTTGCAAATGTGAATTTCATAATACGAATGTTTTATGAATGATACTATGCAATGAACATTGTAAGGGAATCATTGCTTTTCCCTATTCTCCAATGAGATACGCTCTCTCAACCGTGCGATGAAGCAGTTGTCATCACTTGCATTGGCAGCATTGCCCGTAGCAATGTAACTTTGCCCGATACATCTGTTGCACCACTTGCAATAGGTTTCCTTTCCGCACCGGTCGCTATCCCTGTATTTGAGGTTTCGTATCTTGTTGAATGTGTCAGAGTTATAGACATCTTTCAGCTTGTCAGTTTTAGCATTGCCAACATGCATTGGAAATGCGATGCAAGGGCAGATGCTACCGTCAGGCTGAATATTGATACCTTCTCCGGCTCCACAAAAATTCATGTCCGAGGTCCTTTCCATCATTCTGGATGTGTTCTTCCTGTTGGGAGAAAGAGGTATCAGCGGATCCCTGAGTACGGCAGCCATCTCTTCCTCTGAAAGGCGGAGATTATCCACTGCGTAGGTGTCTCCATCGACTCCTGATGTTATGTTCAACTCGAATTCCGGCACGGCATTGATGGATAATGCGAAGTCGTGTACTGACCTATAACTGTCTCTGTTGATGCGCATTACCGGACACTTGATTTTTAAATCCACTCCATCGTTGCTGAGTTTCTCAGCAATTGACATTGTCTTTACGCAGGACCCTTTGACTCTTGTGATCTTGTCGTGAATTTCGGGGTCAGTGCTATACAGGCTCAGGCCGATGTCGTGAGGGTAAAGATCAATAACCTTCTGGTAAATGTCAGGCCTGTTGTATAGAGTTTGTCCATTAGTATAGATACTTATTGCAAATTTCTTTGAGTGGGCATACCTGAGTATTCTCAGAAAGTCTTTCTTTATAAATGGGTCGCCTCCTGTGAACAATATCTTCTGTACGCCCATTTCTTCAAGCTGATCCAATGCTGAGATATAATCCTCATATTGCATCTCTGTGTCGGAGGCTTTACGAACTTTGCATATCTCATGAGGAGCTCCGGGATTGTAGCAATGGACGCACATCTCGTTGCAACCGTACGTCAGTTCAAATGAGACGGAGGCGGGAATTCCGTATTTTACGGTTCTGTCGCGATAGTCAGTATCAACAAGGCTGAAGATGCTTTGTAGGTCTTCCGTGCCGTTTGATTCAGAGAGGAGTTGTTTTTTATTGAGTGCCGATTGTTCCCTAAGATTCCTAATCTCCGTATTCGACATATTGTGGTCAATCAGAACATAGCATTTTCTGAGTTCTTCAGAAAAGGGGACGATATCTTCTGCCTTACAACCGATGTGCTCAGCGACCTCCTCGAATGATATTGGTTCCAAATAATCATATTTCAGCAGTTGCCCAATCAGGGCGGCTGTCTGATCTTCAAACAGATAGGTCTCTGATAACAGGTTATTGAACAGTATTGAGACAGAAGCTTCCTGACAATTTCTTCCGGCTATCCAGGGAGCCAGCATCAGTGCATTGTCCATAATGGTAATACAACCCCGTCGGCCGCATCGGGAAAATGTTGCTAAAAGAAAAGTGTGGAGCCGATTCGTCTATCCATTAGAAGGTTGTGGTAAAACCTAAGCAGAGATAAACGATTCCAATACCCCACACTCGGATAGATATGCAACCATTAGAGCGTAGGGTATTACGCCGAAGATACATTGTCTATACGCAAGAATGAGTGTTGTCCGTTTGTCCTTCTGCTTTAGGAAAACTACCACATTTTCTAATAAGGACAGTGCGAAAACACTTTTCAGTTATGTTCGCTGAATACCAGCGAGACAAATATAAAGAGATTTTCCGAAACGAACAACACTCAAGGGTATTGAATTGCAAACCTACATATTTATCCGGAAATATGCCTTGTCAATTCCGATTTTCATGCTTTTACAGATTCCTTAAAGGGAAGATACTTACAGATTAGAAGAGTTGGGAGGAGAGCTCAATAAAGCTCTGCTTGATTTCCTGTTCCGAGGGAATGTTTTGGTAGGCCAAATCAGGCAGCTCCCTGAGTTCGGAGAAACGTCCACCCGTATGCCTTGGAAAGCGAGGTCCCGATCGTACTAGTTCTCTATGAGGGATGCCTCCTCACAGAACATGCGTCCAAAGTCTGCCGATGTCTTGAAGATTGTGACATCTCCATCAGCCATCTCCCCGTGGACGGCGATTTATTCTCTCCTGACAAGGTGTCCCTCCTGTACTGCGGCGAAAGTCGCCAGAATGCAGGCCAGGATTATTGAAGGGACTTTTATGCTCTCATGCTGAATCATCATTGGCAGCAGGAACAGCAGAACTCCGGTGGCTTTGTTTGCAAGAGTGTGCTTGGCCGCAAAGCCCTTTCACCAAGCCGGCTTGATGTTCTTGTCCTTCGGGCAATAGCTCCGTCAGGCACATCGGATAGCCCGCACACCAGGTAAAGAGTCCAGAAGACGGCCGGACTTGACTGCACAAACAGCA
>JBJFDE010000449.1:0-13020 GCA_051889855.1 Candidatus Cryptobacteroides sp.
TGCTTCAGACCAAGGATTACATCTACATCGTTGAGCTGAAAATCGACAACACCGCAGACGCTGCCCTCCAGCAAATTGAAGATAAGGGCTATGCAAAGCCATTTGTGGACGACTCAAGGAAACTCTTCAAGATTGGCGTAAGTTTCTCCACAGCCAACCGTCGCATTGAGGAGTGGAAAGTCGCTGAATGAGTTGGAGCGTCCCCGTTATGAAATTTTACGAGTACTTCAGACAATATTATGGAAGAATCGTCGCAGTAATACCCATCCTACCGGCATCCGTACCGGATGAATGTTAAATTACTTTACAGCCAGTGTAAATTTATTTTACATTGGCTTAATTTGTTTTAATTTGTAGCTATTTGTAAATCAATATGTTGGATTGTTTGGCACGAGTGGTGCTTGTTCCTCCTGCTGTCATCTCGACTGGAGGTGCAAAGCACCGTAATGGAGAGATTTTCTTCCACTGTCATCTCGACTAAGGCCAAAGGCCGCATGGAGAGATCTGAATGGAAATGAATATATTAAACAATAAAATACCAGACATTATGATTAAAGTTACAGACCTGTGCAAAGTGTTCCGCACAGAAGAAATTGAAACCACCGCATTGAACAACGTGTCATTTGAAATCAGCGACGGAGAATTCGTAGCGATAATGGGCCCTTCGGGATGTGGAAAATCCACCCTGCTGAACATCCTCGGCCTTCTGGACAATCCTACATCGGGAAGCTACGAACTTCTCGGACAGGAAGTGGCAAAACTCAAGGAAAAAGACCGCACCAAATTCCGCAAAGGCAATATCGGCTTCGTGTTCCAGAGCTTTAACCTCATTGACGAACTCAATGTGTATGAGAACGTTGAGCTGCCGCTTCGATATCTGAACATAAGTGCTTCCGAGCGTAAGGAAAGAGTGACCGCTATGCTCAAGAGGATGAATATCAGCCATCGTGCCCAGCACTTCCCGCAGCAGCTTTCCGGAGGTCAGCAGCAGAGGGTTGCCATCGCCCGCGCCGTGGTTTCCAGCCCGAAACTGATTCTCGCCGACGAGCCTACCGGTAACCTCGATTCAAAGAACGGAAAGGAAGTGATGGAACTGCTTCAGGAACTCAACAGCGAAGGCACTACCATCGTTATGGTTACCCACTCCCAGAGGGATGCAGCCTGCGCCCAGCGCACCATCAACCTCTTCGACGGAGCCATTGTCAGCGATGTCCAGAATGAATTATAAAAACATAAATATTGAATAGGGCACTGTCGGGAGATACTGCCCCAAAAAATTATATGTATGAAAAGTTTTCTTTCAATTCTAAGAAAATATACTGTGGCGATGGTGATGAATTTCATCGGACTTACGCTGGGCTTCACGGCCTTCATGGTCCTGATGGTGCAAGTTGGCTACCAACGCAGTTTCGACCGCAATCACCCCACTTCGGGAAGAATATACCGTGTGGATAAGATCGGCACGGGCAAGGATGACATATTCAGGAACATTCTCCCGAGGGGATATGCAGATGACATAATCACCTGCTCACCCCACATCGAGGCAGGAAGCGTCTCCTGCCCGTTTATCGGCGACATAATTTTCAACGTGGCAAATGAAGACGGAAAGATGCCTGAGGCCTTCAAAAGCAAGGTAAACGTAGTCTATCCCGATTTTTTCAAGGTCTTTGGTACTGAATTCGTTGAGGGAAACGCGGAAGCATTGGAGGATGACATTACCGTAGCCATCCCGCAATCATTATCCCGCAGACTTTTCTTAGGAGAATCAGCCGTAGGAAGGGCGCTTTCCCACAATGAACAATATATATTCGGTGACGAGAGGGGACAGACCATGGTAATCGGCGCGGTCTATAAGGATTTCCCCGAAAACTCACAGATCAGAAACGACATATACCTGAATGTCAGCGACATACAGAAGGGCTCCTACGGCGGAGCCAACTTCAACTGCTATCTTCTGCTTGACTCGCCTGAAAGCAAGGAACTTGTCGAGAGAACGTTCAACGAATCATTCGACTACGACAGTGACTGGCTGACCGATATCGAGCTCACTCCGGTGGAGGATATCTATTTTGCTGATGCCGGCAGTGCCATATATAAAAACGGCAGCCGCAGCCAGATGTGGATATTGATATGCATTTCCATCGTCGTGCTTTTGATTGGCGGAATCAACTACACGACATTTTTCACCGCCCTTGCGCCGATGCGCGTCAAGAACATCAACACAAGGAAGATTCTGGGCAGCAGCGTGTTAAGCCTCCGTGCAGGCCTCGTGCTTGAAGCTGTGACCTTCAGCCTCGCAGCTTTCGCGCTGGCCCTGTTCATCATTTCTCCCGTCAGTGCGGCTTTGGCATCCGAAGGACTTGTGGACATGCCTTTCAGGTTCCCGCAGCAGGGCGCTTTGGTTGTTATCTCGGCATTGACCGCGCTGATCATCGGATTCATTGCGGGAATTTTCCCGAGCATCTATGTTACCAGCCTTCCGCCGGTATTCGCTCTGAAGGGGGATATGCAATACTCTCTTTCCGGCAAACGTTTCCGTATGGTGATGATGATTCTGCAATATACGGTGTCATTCGTCCTGCTGATTTTCGTCATCTCACTCTATCGTCAGAACGAATATATGCTCAGTCGTGACAATGGCTTTGAGAAGGACAAGGTGGCCGTGGTGAAGATTTCCCAGACTCATTATGCCAGAAATGCCCATTGGCTCAGGCAGAGGCTTTCGGCAATGGATGAGTACGAGGATGTGGCTTTCTCAATTGAGTGTATGGGAGGGAAGGATGTATATAGTACCTCCACCTTTGATTTCAATGGCAGTCCATTCCGTACTTTCGTATTCTATTGCAGTCCTAACTTCTTGAGGGTGATGGGAATACCGGTTGTTGAAGGCCGGGATTTCTCTGAATCGGACAAGACAGCAAACTGCGTGATAATCAACAAGGCTGCAGCTGACCAGGGCATAAGTGTCGCTGACGGGGGAGTTCTGGACGGCATTGAGATAATAGGCTGTACAGGTGATGTCTGCATAAATTCGCTTAGGCAGGACATTTCTCCCGTGTGCTACATTGCCCTTCCGGATGGATATTCTTCAATGACCTGGACATACATCAGACTTGCAGACGGATACGACCGCATGGAGTGTGTGAAGAAAATCAATGACATCCTGTATGAAATGGATCCGGCATATCTTTTCGAAACCAAGCTCTATGACAGCATCCTCGGAGAACTTTACAGCCCGGAAATCAAGCAGGAGAAGGTCGTTTCGCTCTTTTCTCTGCTTGCGGCAATACTCTCGCTCGTGGGAATTTTCGGACAGGTGCTCCTGGATTTGCAATACAGCAGGCGGAATCTTGCCATCAGGAAGGTCTATGGGGCGGACAATGCTCCTCTGATACGGGAATGCCTGTCGAAATATACGCTCCGCCTGGTCGTTGCCTTCGTTCTTGCAGCTCCGCTGGGATGGTACGCTACCCAAAGGTGGCAGCAGAGTTTTGTGGAGAAGGTGGGTATATCCGGACTGGAATTTGTCGTGGCCTTTGCCGCCATCGCCCTTCTGACCCTTGCCATCGTGGCCGTTATATCCTGGCGTGCTGTTCGTGCCAACCCAGTCGAAACCCTTCGGAAGGAATAGATTCCCCCTCCTCATAGATTTCTCGACTCCGCACTCCGTGCTCCGCTCGAAATGACAAAGTCGCTAGAGCGAAAGAAATGACAGAAGAAGTACAATCCATATAAACAATAAAGAAGCTGGCCCCAAAAGGTCAGCTTCTTCATTATCAAAAGGTCAGCTTCTTCATTGTTCAATTGAACTCCTAAAGCTCAATACTGTTCTTCCCGCCTTTGAGATTTGCAGTCTTGCCCTTCCATACGAAGGAACCGTCAACCTTTTCAGGAAGAATGACAGTAGCCTTTATGCCTTTCTTAGTCCTTTTATAGGATACTGAAATCTCGCCCTGTGGATGAGGAATCTTACCTCCAATCTTCTGGATATCGCCAAGATGAGGCTCAATCTTCACGCTCTTGAACCCTGCAGATGCACTGTCGATGCCGAGAATGGTACGATAGAATTCAATGTTCGGACTTGCTCCCCATGCATGACAATCGCTCCTTGTAGTTACAAGATTTGAAGTCTCAGCCCATGTGGTAAGACCCTGAGCAATGTTCTCACGCCAGATGCCGAGCCAGTTCATATATTCATCACCGAGACCTGCTGTGATGAGAGCCTCATGGAGATAATATTTATAATAAACTGAGCATGGAGCCAATGACTTGTCTTCCAATATCTTGCGTGCTATTTCAACTGCCTTCTCCCCATCAGCCAGTCCGCAAAGGATTGCCAGAGAGTTCGCATGCTGTGAGAAATGATCCTTCTCTGCACGGTCCGCATACAGACCTTTTTCAGCAGACCAGTAAGAGTCGTTGATTGCCTGGGCAAGCTGCTCAGCCTTGTGTGAATACTTCTCACTCAGACCAGTGTTGCCGAAATGAGCCTCAAGCTCGGCCATCTTCTGATATGCATAAAGAAGCTGCAGGTCCATCAGACTGCTGCATCCGTCTGCACCACGCTGGGCAGTTCCGTTGCTCCAGCCCTCAAAGTCAACCCAGTCCGAGAAACTCCATCCCGGAAGCTTGTATAGACGGCCGTCAGCCTGCTGGTGGCGCTGGAAATAGCGGATAATCTGCTGTGCACCGACCATGAGTTCCTCCACGAAGGCTTCATCATCAGCATAACGAAGGAAGTCGCTGATAGCATAAATATAGTTCAATGCGTAAGGAGTGATAATCTGGCGGGCTCCTCTTCCTCCAAGTGGTGTATGTGCCGTGGTAATTCCATCTGCATCCCTGCTCAAATCGCTCTGAATCAGATAATTCCTTACCATACGGTCATCTCCGCTGTTGAACAGGGTGATAAGAGCCTGAATGCGGGTATCGCCTAGATACATTAGCTGCTCGTATGCCGGGCAGTCGAAATATGTCTCGATGGTGCAGAGTCGCTGTGTCCTCCATCCTATTTCCAGAATGTCCTTAATCTCCTGATTGTCAGTATCTATACTTGCATTCAACTTGAACGGGTAGCCAACGAAGGTACCATAGATATCGTTGATTTCAAGAGGCTGCCCGAATGTCTGGATTTCAAGACGGACATAGCGGTAGGTACGCCATGAAAGAGTGGTGAAATGCTGGTCCTTCTCACCGTTGGAGATAACCTCGTCAGTCCTTCCTTTGAAGAATTTACCTTCCACATCATTGCGGTTGCCTTTTCTGGTTGCTTCAGCATCATCATAAAGAGATTCACTGAAAGTAAGTTTGATGTCTGCATCCTTGCCTGCACTGAAATACAGATGCGGGTAGGCGTTGGTAAGCACTTTGTTGTCAAGCAAGATATCAACTGAACTGTTTGCCGGAATAATTACCTTGGTTCTCTCCTTTAGGAAATTCTCCGGAATTGCAAGACCTCCGTCAATCCTTACACAAGCAAGACGAGTGTCCGTCAGCTCCATTTCAGGCAGGATAGATGCCTGAAGCATGTGATTTCCGTCATAAGTTCCTGTTCCCGAGTTGGTGAATTTAGGCAGTCCAAGATTGAATGGCTTGGCGTTTGCCCATGCAACTTTGCTGTCGTCTGCATCCAGCCATCCTGTGACCGTCTTGTTCATGTCAACTCTGTCACTTGCATCCAGGGCGTTGAATCCCGGAATGTTCACCTTCAAAGGAGAGTAGGCTTCATCCTTGATTGCCTTCCAGGTCTGGTCTGTGTTCAGTACTGAAGATGCTCCTTCTCCCTGGATGAGGAGACCTCCGTGAAGTGTAATCTCAGATTCCGGCGAATGTGGTCCCATAGTCCAGACCTGTACACCGACAATGTTCTTGCCAGCTGCAAGATAAGGCGCAAGGTCGAGCGTGGTATAGTTCCAATGAGCCGCATCAAGGCTGCGCGCAGGACCGACTGAAACAAGTTTGCCGTTCACAAACAGCTTGTAACGCTGCTCTGCCGTAATCCTTATGTTGAACTGCTCAGGCACTGCTTCAAGATTCAAATCCTTCCTGAAATAATATACGCCGTATCCTGTCGGGTCCGCACCGGGACATTCGATCCAGAAGGCATTCCAGAAATCATAGTCATAGTCCACATTCTCACGTGCATCCAGTGTCTGTTTCACTATGTCAAACATACCGGCCTGCAGCAGATATGGAGCCACTACATCAAAGGAATATCCCCCGAAGAATGCTTCCTGTGCATTTCCCTTCAATGGAGCGGCCACCATAAGGATGGCCGCCGCAAATTCTTTGAAATATTTCATATTTTTCCTTCATAAATATATATAATGTCGTCACAATCAACTTCAATACGTCTGCTTCCGTCGTCTTTGGTTGAAACTGTGACTTTTGAGTCGGTAATATAGCTTATTACCTTTCCTTCGGCATCGATGATGCGTGAGCCCTCATCCCAGACTGCTCCCCAGGCTGCATAGGTGTCATTCAGGAAACCTTTCTTATATCCTGTATCAACCATGTGCTCTCCATCAACCAGTTCGGTACCAAGGAATTCCATGTGTATGGTGATTTCTCCGTTTGTGAAATCAACCTGGAATACTGTTCCGTCAGGAGAAGTTGCGCCTATGAGTTCAGGACAATATTTATACTTAGGGAGTTTAGGAAAATCTATGCTGCTTCCACCGACAAATTTGAATGTCGAGCCGTCATCGAGAGTTGTTGTGGAGCCGAAACGGTATTTTCCGTCCTTGTTGGAAACATATACATAGCCAGCCTTTATGCCTGACTGTGATACTTTTCCGTTCTCAACGTTATAAACCGTTGATTCTGACATGATATAGCTTCCGTCTTCTTCCGAACCGGGAACTACCGCCGAATATACTGAAGAATTCAGGTAATATTTGCTGCAGAACATGGTGTAGCTGACGACTTTACCGCTACCTGTATATGAACCCTCCGAACCGCTTATACCTTTCTCGGCAAGTTCAATATTGAATTTGTAAAGGTCATCATTGAATCCTTCAGCCCTGGCAACGAGCACATTGTCCAGATGGAAGGTGTTATCGAGAGTGAAATTTTCTTCTTTCTCGCAAGATGCAAGCCCCATGAGAAGCAGGGCGGCACCCGCATATATCATATATTTTTTCATATTCATAATCTTTAATATAAATTACTGCCGTGAGGAAGAGAACTATTAATTCCAACCTGGATTCTGAGGCATTTCAGCTTCTGAGTTCATCTGGATATATTTCAGAGGAATAGGGAAGAGAGTCCAGTTTATGCTTCCTGTATAATATTGATAATCTGCAACATACATGGCATTTTTCATAATCTGGTTCTTCATCACCTCGTTGGAGCCACCGTTCAGGCTGCTGCCCATGCGAAGCAGGGTAGGCCATCTTCTTTCCTCGTATGAAAGTTCGCGTGCCCTTTCATCGAGAATCTCGTAAATTGTCATGTCACCGGCAGAAAGGGGAGCTGCTTTCGCCCTGCTTCTGACTACGTTCACCGTCTCAGCTGCCTTGGATGCATCTCCAGCCCTGAGGTAGGCTTCGGCAAGAAGAAGGTAAGTCTCAGAAGAACGTACTACATACCAGTCACGTCCATACTGGTAAGTGTGCTGGTCCATGGCACTTGCATGCCATCCCCAGTCATCCTGCATGGCTATTTTTGCACTAACAGGAGCATATCCCGCAGGGTCGATGAGTTCTTCTGCCTTCACGATGGTATTGTAGCGGCTGTGCGACCTGTCAAGGCAAAGGAATTCGCGGCAGAGATTGACAGAGGAGTTCCTCATGTCATCCCAGTATTTTCCCTGCCATACTTTGTTCGAAAGATATTCTGTCGGGAAGACACGACCAATCGAGAAGCCGCCGAGATAAGCACTGAGATTTCCTCCCGGATATTTGTTAAGGTCTATGTCGCCGAGGAACGGACTGTCGTTCGCACCATCCTCGCGAAACTCATTTTTCCACCTCAGATCACGGAATACCGGACCGACGAACATTGTGAGGTAGTAAATCTGTCCTGAATGCATATAAGATGAGTATGCACCTTCAGCCAGACCTGATCCCTGGAGTGCTTCAAAAGAAGGAATGTCAACAATCCATACTGACTCGGTGTTGCCGGCTGAATAAGGGTAATTGCCAATCTGGAAAAGGTCATAAAATACATCACCGTCTTCCTTGTATGCAGGTACTCCGTTCCTGATGTCTGTAGATGCCGGGTTTGCCCTGCTACCGAAACGCTGGGTCATTAGAGGGTGGAGGTTGATGGTCTGTTGTGCCGCCTGCTGTGCTTTGACATAGCACTCTTTGTCATCAGTTTCAGTTCCGAGAGCTATATAAGCCTCAGCCAGAAAATGATATGCAGCTCCTTTGGCTACTTTTCCATCCTGTTTAGGATAGTCAGGAAGATCTTTTGCAGCTGCCTCAAGTTCGTCTATTGCAAATTGATAGACATTCGCCCTGCTTTCTCTTACATAGTCAAGCTTGAGTGTCTCCACGAATTCTGTCACCAGGGGAACACCACCGAAACATTCTGCAAGACGCAGGTATGCATATCCGCGGAAGAAATGTGCCTGTGCGACATTGTAAGCCTTTTCTGCCGGGTCAGTCCATTCCACTTTCTCAGCACCCATGAGGGCGAGGTTGCCATAGCTTACTATCTGATACATTTTGTCCCAAAGTTCGGTGAACTTGTTATCCGATGTAGTCCATGTGCTGTAGTTTGACATGCCGGCAGCTCCGTTTCCGCAGAGTGTGTGGAATATGTCAAGGTTGTCTGCTCCAACTCCTCCGAGGATGTTAGGAACGTTGTTGAGGGATTCCATACAGTAACCATGGGTAGCGAAGATTGCCCTGTATGCGGTGGTGAGCTGTGACTCTACCTGTGAGCTTTTTTCAAAAGCTGTGGATGTCGTATATATTGTCTTTGGATCTTCTGTCAGGAAGTCTTTGTCGCATGACGTAAGAGCAGCAATTGCCAGAGAACCTGCAAGAATGTATTTATATGATTTCATAATGCCTTTGATTTAGAATGAAATGTTTGCTCCGAATGTGAATGTTCTTGGAAGCTGGGCTGATGCATAGCTTCTTACCTCCGGGTCGCTTCCTGTCCAGCCTGGTGCTATGAAGAAGAGGTTTGAACCTGAGATGAACAGCTTGAGTGCGCTGATCTTGGCCTTCTTCAGAAGTGCCGGATTGAATGAATATGAAAGATTGGCTTCCTGGAGACGTACGAATCCGTAAGGCTGGAGTGCGGTGAACCTTTCTTTATCCATGAAATTGTAAGCCGGGTAAATATTGCTTGGATTCTCAGCTGTCCAGAACGGATGGTTGAGTGCGCTGCGGCTTCCATAACCGTCTTCTGTGAGATATGCTGCGTTGTTTGCTGCCATACCGTATCCGCCGCCGCTGAATACTCCATTAAAGAGCAGATAGAGAGTGAAACCTTTGTAGGTGAATGTGTTTTGCATGCTCATGCGGAAATTATCCTTGGCATAGCCGAGAATGGTGCGGTCTGATGAAGTAATCCTGCCGTCTTCGCTTCCGTCAAGGTTTGCATATTTGGCATCTCCGGGGTTTGCACCATTTGCTGCCATATAGTCTGTATCTGTTTCCTGCACTACACCAATCCATTTGTATCCGTATATTGCTCCAAGAGAATGGCCGAGGAAGAGTGAGTTCGTGATATCATCCTGACCGTCGCCATACAGAGAAACGAGTTTGTTCCTGTTGATGGTGAAAGTAAGAGTTGTTCTCCAGTTGAAATCTGCTCGCTTGATGTTATGTGTGGTGAGGTTGGCTTCGATACCCCAGTTGTTCACCTGTCCCATAGTTGCCTTCTGGGTGGTGACACCGGCTCCCATTACAGGGACGTTCCTGTTGAAGATCTGGTTGGTTGTCTTTGATATGTAAGAGTCGATTTCGAAATGAATCCTGTTTTTGAGAAGGTCTGTCTCAGCTCCGAAGTTGACGGACTGCGTGCTCTCCCATCCGAGGGATGCGTTTCCGAGAGCAGCGACACTCTGGCCCCAGGAAATCTGGTCTCCGAAGAAAGCTGCAATTCCGCCTGACTGGCCGACATTCAGGGTTGAAAGAGTTCCGTAAGGAGCAAGTGACTGGTTACCGTTGATACCCCATGAAGCTTTTATTTTCAGATTGTCAACTGCTGTGGCATTTTCCATGAATTTCTCGTTTGACATTGTCCATGCGAAACCTACAGCAGGGAATACACCCCATTTGTTCTCAGAACCGAATACGGATGAACCGTCCCTGCGTACTGATGCATTGAAGTGATATGTGTTGTTGTATGAATAGATTGCACGTGCAAGGTATCCCACATCATTGTGCAGGGTATATGCAATGGCACCTGCTTTCTGTGCAGCTGCAAGGTTGAGCCCATCGAATCCGAGGTTAGTGTTGCCCACTGCCGAGAAATCTGATGCAGTCGTATTGTGGCTGTCGAATTTCTGGGAATCCCTTGTATATACGAGGCTGGCATTTACATAGTGCTTGCCGAATTCCCTTGTATATGTGAGGATATTGTCAAGAACCCATGAGGTGTATTTGTTTTCAGTGATGTAACCGTTGGCATTTGCAAGATATGCGTCCTGAGCCTTTGTGGTGTATGCATCCTCACCGAGTGAAAGGTTAGCATAGTTGGTCTCATGTACGAAATGACGGATTGTGGTGTTGTTGGTTGTGTATGAACCGGTTATCTTGAAACTGAGTCCTTTGACGCCAGGTATCTTGATTTCGAGGTCTCCACCTGTAACGAGGGATGACCTTCTGTTTTCATGGTCAACGCCGTTGAATACATTCCAAAGAGGATTGACCGTCGTGGTTTCAACTCCATCTACATAAAGGCGGTATCTTCCGTCGCTCAGATATGGCTCAGTGAATGGGGAAAGAGTTACGGCAGCTTCGTAATTCGGGCGGATTCCGTCGTTCCTGGTCTTTGAGAGGTTGCTGTGGAAACCGACTGATATATATTTGTTGACCTTGGCATTCAGACGGACGTTGGTGTTGAATCTGTCGAACTGGTCACCTACGATGAAGTTCTTGTTGTTCAGGTATCCGGCTGATACGAAATAACTTACATTTTCAGTAGCGCCTGAAACGTTGAGTGCATAGTTCTGATTGACACCTGTCCTGTTGATAAGGCCATACCAGTCAACAGTTTCGCCCGATTTGTATCTGTTGAGTTCAAGTGTTGACATCCAGTTAGTCGGATCATCGGTATTGTGGCGGATGTTCATGAGCTCGATATATTGCTCAGGGCTCTTGACATCTGGTCTGTAGCCCGGCTGGCTGAGTGCTACTGAAGCCGAAAAATTCACTTTCGGTTTGCCCATGTTTCCCTTTTTGGTGGTAATCATGATAACACCATTGGCGGCCTGTGATCCGTAGGCTGCAAGCGAAGTCGCATCCTTCAGGACACTCATTGACTCGATGATATTCGGGTCGATGTCATTCATGCTTCCTGTGAAGATTACTCCGTTGAGCACAATCAGAGGGTCAGCAGATGTTGATGCGATGGATTTCTGTCCGCGCACGACCATTGACGGAGTGCTGCCCGCCTCACCTGACTTGCCGAAGTTGATACCGGTCACTACTCCGTCCAGGAGAGACAGGGCGTTTGTGGACAAGGTATTCATTATAGGTGAGTCATTCATCTTAACATTGGCTACCGAACCGGTAAAATTCTTCCTTGACATTGTACCATAACCAATGACAACTGACTCATCAATGAGCTGGGTATCTTCCTTCATGACTACATTGATGACTGCCCGTCCGTCCACAGGGACTTCCAGGGTTTCATAACCGATGGAGGAAAATACAAGGATTGCGTCCGAGGACGCATTGATTGTGTATGAACCGTTGATGTCAGTAACAGCACCTGTGGCTGTTCCCTTTATCATTACAGCGGCTCCAATCAGAGTTTCTTCGTTGGCATCGGTCACGACACCTTTTATAGTGTTTTGTGCCAATGCTGTCGCCATGCAAGTGGAGAACACTGCAAAAGTGGCGAAGATTCGTTGAATGGTTAGTTTCATATTCCTATTAATTTGTGGGTTGTATTTTGTGATTGCAAAAGTAGGTATTCAAATATGCAGGGAGGGGATGGATAGTTCATCTGGGGGATGCACAATCAAGGACACGGGATTATTTCTGACAATTGGGGGATGCATTCGTACAATTGGACACAAAATCCCTTGTCCTTCCGCTGATTACACTATATTTGCGTAACAATGAATGAAACTGGAACAATGAAGAATACCATCCATACAATTTTGACCCTTATTCTGGCCATGGCATTATCGATGCCATTGTCAGCCCAATACATGGTTGATGAAACCAGGGATGAGACAGTGACTTCCATGGGAAAGGACAAAATGGGAAGGCTGCTCTTTTCAACCCTGAGGGGATTGTATTCATACGACGGCAAAGAATTAATCTCCATAGTAAGTGATGAGAATGTCAATTCGTTTTTTATGGAGGATGACGGCACCATCTGGTATTGCGGACAGAACTATATAGGAAGGGTAGATAAAACAAGGAACATAGACAGGTTCTATTTACAGGCTTATGCGCTTTCCGGAATAGTACCGCTGCCGGAAAGAAAGATTGCCTTTTCTCATATTTCTGGAGTCTCGCTTTTCGATATGGACAGCCTGAAGGTAATTAAGACCGAGACTTGTACCAATTCTCAGAAATCCGAACTCAAATATGACAAAAGAACCAAGTCTCTCTGGCTTTCCTCGGAGGATATGCTAAAGGCTTTTGATATGAAAATCAATCTCCGCCTGATAAAAAGCATACCTTACGGAGCAAGGGTAAATTCGTTCATCTTGTCAAGGTCTGACAATTGCCGCCTCATTATTGCAACGACTCTCGGACTTTATGCAATTGACAATGACTATCAATACAGACAAATAGCAAAAGACAAGATAGGGGATGACAATATCCTCTTCATATCCTCTTCCGATGATGAAGGAGTGACCATCGTGATGACTGAGCA
>JBJFDE010000450.1:0-3538 GCA_051889855.1 Candidatus Cryptobacteroides sp.
AAGCCAAGACGGAACAGGTAAAATTACAAGCCGGGAACGAGGAAAGGCAACGGCGTAGCGCGGAACTTGACAGCGAGATTGCCGACAAGGAGGAACGGGCACGGAAAGCCGACCGGGAGAATACGGACAACATAAAATCGGGCATCGCCAATCTTTTGGGCAAAGGCAAGTACGCAGCCATCGAAAAGGAAAATGCCAAGTTGAAAGCCGAGAATGAGCGTATCAGAAAAGCATTTCCCGATGCTGTCAAAAAAGAGGTTGAGAAACGGACAAAGACATTGACCGAAGAGAAGCAGAAAGCGGAAGCCGAGCGTGACAGGGCTTTGGCGCAGAACCGTTCGCTCGGCATGGAGAGGGACAAGGCTGTCCGACAGCTTCAGGAGCAGAAAACCGGGGAGCAGCACCGCATCAGCATGGCGGTGAGCCGAGCCACTGCGGAGAAAGACAAGACCATCCGAATGTTGCAGGGTGCGCTGAAAGCGAGCCGGGATATTCTGAATATCATTGCGGACATTCTTTACAAAGCAAGCGAGGTGTTCAGACGAGCCATTGATGCGATTATCCATTTTGGTACGGAGCAGCACAAATCAATCTTCGCCCCGTCCGAAGCCGCAGACATCAAGAGTGTGATGCAGGAATACGGAGAAACCACCGAACAGCAGAAAGCCGTTGGCGCATGGCTCTGTGATTATGCGGAACACCAACAGCCCTTTGATGAAATAAAACATCGCCACACACTCAATGAGGTTGGCGATGTTGCGGAAGGTCGGTGTGATTGGAAAATTGAGAGAGAACAAGGACAGGCATTAAGATAATTCTAAATCCCTCCTAACCCGTTTTAACAGTATCTTACAGATTAACCTATGAAATGGTTTTATTATAGCGAAATAGAAATTTCCCATGCGGTTGTTGTATCTGACTTTCGTACAAACCGATAGATATAGACTGTCATTCATACGCCTTTCGGTCATAAATGCAATAATAAAATCAAGGTGTTTGTCGCTTTTGCTTATTGTCGCAAGGCTATCGGATTCAGCAATGACAAGAGCCGATAAATTCTTCTCTCCTTTCAGGCCAAAAGGTTTTATTATGGCATTACGAAACTTCATCAAGGCAGTAATCCACTGCGGTGCGCAGAAGAATCTGTCAGTCAATTCTTCTGCACTTATCAGTCGGGTAGTATGGACTATCTCACTGTAATTATCAGTATAATCAAAATGCTTGTTTAGTTCCATGATGCGTAAAAGACTTTACTGTCACAAAATCTTTACCATATAGCGAATCACAACAGCTTTGACATTGGCTTCCGGGTATTTGTTTTGGTAATATGCTGTAAGGTCTTTATATAGCCATATATCAACATTCTGCGGTGCAACGTCTCTGCTTCGATTCTGAGCAGATATAAACACATCATATTGCATTACAGAGTCTTCCATATCATCGCCTTTAACAAAATTAAACTCTCCATGTCCGGCAACATTACTTTCCGTAGGAAGGAGCTTATATGATTCAGGGAATTCTGTTATATCCTTACTTCTCGTAATAAGAGTACCGTTCTCAATAGTGTGCATATCGGCATCCAATAAGAACCAGTCTCTTGTCGCAAGACAAATATAATAGCGCAAACCTCCAAATTTATAAGTAGCATCAGTTTTAAGGTCATTCTCTATATCCTCCTTTTTGTCAGCTTCAATGGCATAAGCAAATTCAGGATTGATATACGGACAACGTTGCTCAAAATACCAGTCCGGGATGAAATGAGGAGGTAAATTTTCAGAGTCCTTGCGTTCTTTCGATATGACTTCCAATAGCTCGTATTCAGTCCATGCCGGATCCCCCATACTATAATCCAGATAGCTCGTTCCGCTGATGCGTATTTGGTACTCATAGCCTTCTTCGTATTCAAACTTACCGATGCTACCATGAGCCTCCCAATCGGTGGACTGCTCGTTTTTTACAGCATATACATCAGCAAGTACATTGCTGCCACTCGATGTTAGAACACCGGGAAGTTTTACAGAAGCCACTGTAAGCGTGTATTCCTTATAATCGGTTACCTTCCTACCTTCTTCGTCATCGTCAATACACGATGTTACCCCTATCATAGCAAGAATGGCTACCAATAGTATTGTGAAATAATTGTTTTTCTTCATCTTATTGTTTCTTTATAGTAAATTCCACCTTTTGAAGACCTTTTTTATAGACATTGGCAAGGATAAGCGCATAGCGGACTTCCTCGCCGGAGTTCATGGATTGGGAAATGCGTGTAAACTCATCTTCGGGAACAACATTCTTGAACATCGGACCGGATGACTCGTTACGCACCAGACGAATTTCATCGGTAAACGGTGAAAAGACATACGAATATGTAGCCTGATAAGGCACAGATTGGAATTTCACCCAATTTGGATTCTCATGTTCAAGGATATTTTCGAGCCATATACGCGCTGCATCATATGAAGGCAGCGATGAACCATCGCTGTAATATATATTACCATCCTTATCGACAATAAACTCTTTGCTGATAGCATACTTCTCAAAAGGGCACAAGTCATAGTATTCTATGTCTGCTTCCGTTTTTATCTCTTTATCAATCGGAATTTCAGGGTCTGCTACAAGCCTGTCTTCAAGAACACGGATAAGTTCATATGTGCGGTCGGAAGCATCCGCAGGTGGATTGGCGAGGATTGTGCGCTTTACCGAGAGATAATATTCGTGTCCGCGTTCATAGGTAAAGCCTTTTATCTGTTCAAATCCAAGGTTTTGCCATTCTTCGGAATCACCTTCCGTCTTGACGAGCAAGCACTCTATGGGGTTCTCCTTCATGTCATCGCCCCACGCATACGTCACGTCTGTTTCTGCCGACACCAGCATCCTGATTTCTTTGACTGAATCTTTTGGCACATCATCATCGCTACAGGCAGTCAATCCTGCCACGGCGAAGAATGCCATGAGCAGCATTCTGAGAAAGTTTCTATTCTTCATTCTTTTTAAGTTTTAATTGTTCTCTACATAATAAATACCGAAAATGTAAAAACATTGCATCGCAAACACAACTTTTTTATTTCGAGGGCTCTGTATCTTAGGCAAAAGCCCCTCAGACATTCATACCCTGTCGGCTCAATGGGGAATTATAGTTAAAGAAAACGTGAGCCAACTATGCCACGTCTTGATTGTAGGTCGTAGGAAACCTTTTGGACGGATGTAACAATAGTGACCCACGCTATATGCGTGAGAACCACTATGCTAATCTCTGTCCTTGATGAATTTCCTACGTTCACAATCACAAGATTGAGCATAACGCTTCTTCTTATTTCGTATGTCTGGGATAGAGTTGCCTCAATCCAAATGCAAAGATAATACAAATCCCTTAAAGAGTCCTCGTCGATAGGTAAAAATTAACGTTTTAAGACTGATTTTATGCTAATTTAACATGCGTTTGTACTATCAATACCCAACAGCTGTTAAAAACACCCGTCAAATCCTCACTTTTCTCCCCAAACTCTTGCACAACTCAAATAAAAGTCGTACCTTTGCA
>JBJFDE010000451.1:0-3530 GCA_051889855.1 Candidatus Cryptobacteroides sp.
CCGGAAAATGATTTCGTAAGGAATTGGATTGACGCAGTTCCAGGCCTCAGGCGCCATCTATATTCAGTCACGGGGCTCAGTTGCTTCGATATTCTCAAGAATATATTTATCTGCTACAAAAAAAAGATTGTCCGGAAAATTCAACGTTGGATTTGATTGTATAATGATGGTGCCGAAAAGATTGAGCTCGGTAACCTTCTTTAAGGCATCTATGTCACCATCCAAGCCATATCAAATAATATGCATTATTTCTCCCATTGTAATGATTAATTCCAGTGCTCGGGTACAATGTTAGCAGTAATTGCTAACTTTAAATGATTAACCGTATATAATGAAAAGAATTGCACTATTATTAATCTTGTCGATAGTATCGACAGGGACTTGGGCGCGTGAGTTCACCGGCAAGGTGTTCCTCAGAGACACAACAGTTCTTGAAGGCGACTTCGTCATGGTTTATTGTCCCTCCCTTGCAACGGGCACGCTGGCAGATGAAGAAGGAAACTATCGCCTGAAGATTCCCGACAATGGGAAAAACGTCGTGCTGGAGTTCTCCAGAATAGGCTATACGACACAATATCGTGAATTTCCGGCAGGCAGTTCAGAAGTTACAGTAGAGGATATATACCTTGAACCACAGGCTCTTATGTTGACAGCCGCATACGTAACCCCGGACGGCATGGACCCGGCAAAATTCGTTCTGACGAAATTGTGGGAGCAAAGCAAGAAAAACAAGAAAAGACAGATTAACTACAAGGCCGACATAAGCTATGACGTTGCATCCCACGGACTCACTGTCATCAATGAAGTCTTGCCCAAAGGGACTGTAGGTCTTGCAAAATTTGCCGCTTCCGTCAACGGCTATGGCCCGTTTGTCAAGTATTGCCTCAACAATGACGACCTTTCAGCATCAGTCACACTGAAAAGACAGGTTCGCGGAGCAAAAGTTAAAGATTATGACCACGTACTTGTCCAAACCGGGCAGGAACTTCCCAAGAATGTCCAGAAAAACATACTCTCCGTATTTGAACTGATAGACCTTTATGAAATCCTTTATGGAGATACTACCAAGTGGGGAGAAAAATTCTCCAACAGCCATGTATTCAGCCTCGAAGGCACTTATGAATATGCAGACAAGCTCGTGGATGTGGTCAGATGGGTGGATTCAAAGAACAGGTTCAGTGCCAACATTCACATTGTAGAAGATGACTGGGGCATCCTGAAAGTCCAACTCTTCCATTGGGAGGGCGAAGTGCTCAGGTGCGAGGCACGAAATGCAGGGAACGGGGTCTATATGCCAATCAGTTTCGTACTTAAGCCAAGTGTCACGATGGTACGTGCCAATCAGATTCCCGGTCTGATTGAAGAAATCAGAAAGAGCAAGGGTTTCAAGGAGAAGACCAAGGAAAAAGCCATCAAAGTTCTCGAAAGAAACCTCGGTCACGACTTCAACCCCTACATTTCCTTCGGTTTCAACATCAGGTATTTCTACGAATAAACCATTCTATATATAATGAGAGGCAGACCCAAAAGTCCTTTTTTGTCATCTCGACCGGAATGCTCACTGTCATCTCGACCGGAATGCTCACTGTCATCTCGACTGAGCGAAGCGAATGGAGAGATCTTCAGAAATTGCTGATTATCAGCAGATATCTCGACAACGTCCTCCGGACTTAGCTCGATATGACAGACTTAATGGTCAGCCTCTATAGCTATTGAGTGCAACATGCCCGAGCGAGCCGGGCATGACGAAAAGAAAATGCCCGGTCGTGAAACCGGGCATGAGTATTACTTGCTGAGTGCAGTCGCTACGTCAACGGCGCATGCAACGGTGCAGCCTACCATCGGGTTGTTACCGATTCCGAGGAAGCCCATCATCTCAACGTGTGCAGGAACTGAAGATGAACCTGCGAACTGAGCGTCAGAGTGCATACGGCCCATGGTGTCAGTCATACCATAAGATGCAGGACCTGCAGCCATGTTGTCCGGGTGAAGTGTACGGCCTGTACCACCACCTGATGCAACTGAGAAATAAGGCTTGCCGGCAAGAACACGCTCTTTCTTGTATGTTCCTGCTACAGGATGCTGGAAGCGGGTTGGGTTGGTAGAGTTACCTGTGATGGAAACGTCAACCCCCTCTTTCCACATGATTGCAACACCCTCGCGAACATCGTCAGCTCCGTAGCAGTTAACCTTTGCACGTGGGCCGTTTGAATAAGCGATGCGGCGAACCTCTTTAACTTCACCAGTGTAGTAGTCAAACTGAGTCTGAACATAAGTGAAGCCATTGATACGTGAAATAATCTGTGCAGCGTCTTTTCCGAGACCGTTGAGGATTACGCGGAGAGGCTCCTTACGTACCTTGTCAGCCTTGGCTGCAATCTTGATAGCACCCTCAGCAGCTGCGAAAGACTCGTGACCGGCGAGGAACGCGAAGCATTTTGTCTCCTCACGAAGAAGCATTGCAGCGAGGTTACCATGTCCGAGACCTACTTTACGGTCGTCAGCAACTGAACCCGGGATGCAGAATGCCTGAAGGCCGATTCCTATTGCCTCGGCAGCATCAGCAGCAACTTTGCAGTTCTTCTTGATTGCAATTGCACAACCAACTACATAAGCCCATTTTGCGTTCTCAAAGCAAATAGGCTGAGTCTCCTCACATGCGAGGTATGGGTCGATACCAGCTGCGTCGCAAATCTGGTTTGCCTCTTCGATAGAAGCGATACCGTTCTCATTGAGAACCTTGAGGATCTGCGGCATGCGGCGATCCTGTGATTCAAATTTTACTTCTCTAATCATAATATATCCTCCTATCAATTACTCGTGACGTGGGTCGATGTATTTAACGGCGCCATCCTCTGGTTTGAAACGGCCATAAGTACCGGTAACCTTTGCAAGAGCCTCATTTGCATCTGTACCTTTCTTGATCTCATCCATGAATTTGCCGAGATGAACGAACTGATATCCGCAAATCTCATCATTCTCATCCAAAGCGAGAGTCTTGATGTAGCCTTCAGCCATCTCAAGGTAGCGAGGGCCTTTTGCAAGAGTTCCATAAAGGGTACCAACCTGGCTGCGGAGACCTTTTCCGAGGTCCTCGAGACCTGCTCCGATCATAAGACCACCCTCAGAGAAAGCAGACTGGGTACGACCGTAAACAATCTGAAGGAAGAGCTCACGCATTGCAGTGTTGATAGCATCGCAAACGAGGTCAGTATTGAGAGCCTCAAGAATAGTCTTGCCAGGGAGAATCTCAGAAGCCATTGCAGCTGAGTGAGTCATACCTGAGCATCCGATAGTCTCGACGAGAGCCTCCTGGATGATACCATCTTTTACATTGAGAGTAAGTTTGCAGGCACCCTGCTGAGGAGCACACCAGCCGATACCGTGAGTAAGACCGCTCACATCGGAAATTTCTTTTGATTTCACCCATTTTCCCTCTTCAGGAATAGGAGCGGGACCGTGGTTAGGTCCTTTTTTGACGCAGCACATCTGCTGCACTTCGTGTGAATAAACCATAATATCGTCTATAA
>JBJFDE010000452.1:0-3526 GCA_051889855.1 Candidatus Cryptobacteroides sp.
ACTCCTGCAGAAAGGAACTGATTATATCAGTCAGGGTTCAATCAACAGGTATAATGACAGGACATTCTATTTTGACGCCCGCCTGAATTACAACAGAAGGTTCGGAGACCATTCGGTTTCTGCAATGCTCATGTACATGCAGCGTGAATTCCGTGACGATGTCCTTCCTAACAGAAATCAGGGTTTTTCCGGAAGAGCAACCTACGATTACAAGAACCGCTATCTCGTGGAGTTCAACTTCGGATACAACGGAACCGAGAGAATTGATACCGGCAGCAGGTTCGAATTCTTCCCTGCCGTATCGCTTGGATATGTTATCAGCAATGAAAATTTCTGGAAACCGATTTATCCGGTAGTCAACCATTTCAAGATACGTGCTTCCTATGGACTTGTCGGTTCGGATGAAACCGGAACGTCGGCAGGTGCTGCGCACTTTCTGTATCGTGACAATGTAAACATTTCCGGTGCCGATCCTTTCTATACCGGATCCGGAAGCAGCATCGTGTCAATGAGCGGACCTATTGTCTATAGCTATGCTGTTGACAATCCATGCTGGGAAAGGGCAAAGAAGCTGGATGTGGGTGTGGATCTCGTGCTGTTCAACCAGTTGAACCTCACGGTGGATTATTTCCAGGAGCATCGTGACCGTATTCTCCAGAAACGTAGTTCCTGGCCGATAATCATGGGTTATGACCGGGCTATCCCTTGGGCAAATGTCGGCAAGGTTGACAATATGGGTGTGGAAGTGAGCCTGAACTGGTCAAAGGAACTGTTCAAGGATTTCAGGATAGACCTCAGGGGAAACTTTACCTATGCAAAGAATAAATATGTCTATATCGATGAACCGGATTATCCTTATGTATGGCAGACTCAGACAGGAAAGCCTATTTCTGCCACATATGGCTATATCGCAGAGGGACTGTTCAAGGATGATGATGACGTGGCAAACAGCGCCTCACAGAAGAATCTGAATTCTACAGTGATGCCCGGAGATATCAAATATCGTGATATCAATGGTGACGGTACCATTACAGAAGAAGACAAGGTGATGCTTTCTCCTTATGGCCGGATGCCGCAAATTCAGTATGGTTTCGGACTGAACCTGAATTACAAGGGTTTTGATTTCGGAGTATTCTTTACGGGCTCTGCCAACAGGACATTGATGATCAACAACATAGCACCTTTCTGTTCCGACGACAACAATCAGGACAGAAACCTCATGAAATGGATTGCCGAGGACTATTGGTCTCCATCCAACCCGAATCCTGATGCCGGATATCCGCGCCTAGGTCTTACAAATGCCCAGATTGCGAACAATATGGTTGAGAGCAGTTTCTGGATGAGGAATGGTAATTTCTTGAGGTTCAAGACTTTGGAGTTTGGATATACATACAAGTTTTTCAGGGTGTTCTTCAATGGAGACAACATTGCCGTATGGAGCCCTTTCAAACTCTGGGATCCTGAATTGAGTTGGAATGCCTATCCGCTCCAGAGAACCTTCAATCTTGGTATCCAGTTTAATCTTTAACAGTTTACGATATGAACAGACTGATAAATCATATATTGAAAATTGCAGCTGCAATTCTCGTAGCATTGCCTCTGTCATGCAGTTATCTGGATGTCGTGCCACCGGAGACAGTCAACCTCAGCAACGTGATGCGTGACAAGAACGATGCACTTGCGTTCCTGTACTCATGCTACAGCGCAACCAATCACAGCATGGCATGCAACAGCCTTGGCGCAATAGAAAGCTCTGCTGATGAATTTGTAAATCCTCTTCTGTGGTCCCGTTTGAATCAGATTGTTGCCTGGAACCAGCTTTCAAGCACTACGGTGACAAACTGGAGTCCTGCAGACCTTCCGTGGGAAAGTACTTACGATGCGATTGGTTATTGTCACCTTTTCCTCAAGACTCTTGAAAACAACGCGCCTTCAGGAGTTACTGAAACTGACAGAATCCGCTGGAGGGCTGAAATCTCCTTCCTTCTCGGATATTATCATTTCAGAGTCCTTGAGTCCTACGGACCTATTCCGATTATAGACAAGTTCTATTCTCAGGATACCCCTAAATCAGAATTTCCAGGCAGGTCACATTTTGACTATTGTGTGGACAAGATTACAGGGTGGCTGGATGAAGCGGCTGCCGTTCTTCCTGCAACAGTGCCGGAAACGGAGCTGGGAAGAGCAACCTCCACCATCTGCCTTGCATTGAAGGCAAGAGTCCTGCTTTATGCAGCATCCCCTTTGTGGAATGGTTCTTTCCCTTTCCATAATTGGAAAAATACCAATTATCAGACTCCTGGATATGGGTACGAACTTGTAAGCCTGACCTATGATTCTAAAAAATGGAATCGTGCTAAAAAAGCATGTGAGGAGGCTTTGACAATGGCCCTGACATCTGGAAACCGCAAGCTGTTTACGCTTGAGGATTCAGAGAACCTGCGTACTTCAGCGGGCATATCGTTGCCGGATATTCCTAATGCCGATGATGATTTCAAGAGAAAGGTCATGCAGTTCCGTTACCTCTTTGCATCAAATGAAACCCTCGGCAACAAGGAACTCGTATGGGGAATCATTCCAAGGTACGGCAACACGTCAATCGATGCAATGCCTCACGCAATTGTCGTGATGAACAGCGGAAATGTCAATGGCGGAGTATGCGCAATGAGCCCGATACTCTACGCAGCAGAACATTTCTATACTAAAAATGGTAAGCTTCCTAAAGAAGATCCTGCTTTCTATTCCGAGGCAGAGTGGTTCTCGTCAACGGGAGTACGCGACATCATCAAACTTAACAACAACAGGGAAGCTCGTTTCTATGCAACTCTTTCGTTCGATGGAGATGAGTATGGACCTGGATATACCGATGGCGGTCCTTTGTATATCGATTTGAAAAATTCAGTCAAGCAGGGTTATAATCCGGTAAGGTTCAACCGAGACAACAATGTAACCGGATATTTCCTCAAAAAGTGGGCATATCCCGGAGTCCAGTGGCTTTCAAGTGGCCCTGTCATGAATGTACTCAATTATCCTCTTCCTGTCATCCGCCTTCCGGAGCTTTATCTTAACCTCGCTGAATGCTATGCTGCAACCGGTGAAGTTGACAAAGCTCTTGAAAACCTGAACGTCATCAGGGACAGGGCCGGTATTCCGGCTCTCACTGCAGCGGATTTGACCGAAAGCATGTCCTTGACTGACTGGATACGCAATGAAAGGTATGTCGAGCTTTTTGCCGAAGGCCACAGATATTATGATGTCCGCAGATGGATGATTGCACCGCAGGTCCTCAAGGCAGGAGCACGTGAGGGTTTGAATGCAATTGAAAAGACAGATCCTACTTTTGATGAATTCAACAGGAGGGTAGTGATTGACCAGCCGTTCCAATGGGATGACCGAATGTATATCCTGCCTGTCAGATCATCTGAAATCTACTCCAATCCGCAAATGGTTCAGGCTCCACAGTATTAAAATGTAAAATGATTACTCAATGTTATACCTAAATTGATTTTTGTATGAAACAGCCGCC
>JBJFDE010000453.1:0-3506 GCA_051889855.1 Candidatus Cryptobacteroides sp.
ATGGCAGCATTGAGCAACTGATTCGGAGCAGGTATCGTATTTCCGGAATGCCATAACGGTACAAATATATACAAAAATATTGCGAGGGTTGTTGGGTTTTATGATAATTTGCGAAATTTGTATTTCAATACCCTTGAGTGTTGTTCGATTACGAAAATATTTTCTAAATTTGCAACTGCTGTGTGTGCAGCATATACAGAAAGTGTTTTCGCACTGTCCTTTCAAGAGAATGTGGCAATTTTCAAAACGCAAGGACTGACGGACAACACTCATTCTTGATATGATTATGGTCTGGGGATAGATGTGCCCCGGATTTCCATATCGGTCAAGTGTGGGGTATTGGGACGTTTGCCTGCGTTTGGGTTTGCCACAACCTTCTTGAAGGCATTCGAAACAGGCTCCACGCTTTCTTTTTACAGATTGGTGCCGCAGGGGCCCGGCCGTTCTCTATCTCATATATGAAAAGAGGCTTTATTTTAATTGCAGTGGCAATGCCATTGGTGTGCGCATCTTGCGGCACGACAAAATTCATGGCCAGTTTCTCCCCGGAGGAAAGCGGACTCAACCTTATGAAAATCACGGACGAGACTTCGATGACCATTGCCGGGAACAAATCGATCAGCAACAGCAGCCAGGCATTCCCGAATGAAGGAATATGTGCGACATCGCAATTCAGATGGGGTACCGACAGGGTTCTGGACATATCCCCGAATGGACTTGAGCTCGCCTATCTTTCCATCATCAACGGACAGTGGAATGTGATGGTACGTAAGTCGGGAACCCAGGGTTCCGCCACCCAGAGGACATTCCGCAATGTCGGTGACTTTTCCTGGGGCCACGACGGGAATCTCTATTTCGGTGACGTGGCCGATTTGAGGCGTGTCCAGATTTCATCAACCGATGCCCACGTGGGCAGCATAATGAGGCAGCTTACAAGCAACAACACTGACAGCAACCCTGTTCTGTCCAATGACGGCAACAAGATATATTTCACCCGCATTGACAAATCCGGTGCCTTCGTGTGGTCCTACGATTTGCGGAACGGGGCATTGACATCCTGCTGCCGTGGATACAATCCCTGCCCGATAGGAGAAGGTTCCGACGAGTTCATCTGTGTCCGCAACTCAAGCTTCGGCACAAGTGAGCTGTGGCACGTCAATTATGAGAAAGGCCAGGAGACATTGATTCTCACTGACAAGAACAGGGGCTTCACCAGCCCGAGGGTTTCCCCGGACGGAAAATGGATTCTATGCCAGGGCAACAGCAAGTCTTCAATATCCCACAAGAACAATCTTGACATCTTTGTAGTAAGGATTGACGGCACCGGCTTCATCCAGCTGACATATCATCCGGCAGATGACTGCAGCCCGGTATGGTCGCCTGACGGGAAATACATCTATTTTGTATCTTCCAGAGCCAATGAGAATGACGCATTCAATATCTGGAGGATGAGGTTTGAACTTTAACGGAAGTGGATATGAAAAGATTATTTATGGTTGCGGTCCTGGTGGCCGCATCGCTGTCACTTTCAATCGACGGCTATGCCCAATGGGGAAAGACTGATCTCGGCAACACTTACGGTTCAAGAAGAGGCGGAGGGTATGTCGGAGGGACGGATAGAGGGTTCAAGATTACTGGAGAGGCTGGAGCAATGGGGAATTTGGGATGGTGCACGGGTGGATTCGAGTTCAACGCATTGGTTGGGTGCGGATACCAGTTCAATCCTTATTTCTATCTTGGAGGGTTGATTGGTGGTGGATATCATGAATATAATTATTGGGGGCTGTCTCATTACGATTACTATACCTCTGGAGGAGTGTTCATCTTCACCTCTGACGTTAGAGCATACTTAATCCGTGGGAAAGTAGCCCCATTCTTTTTCGCAAGAGTGGGTTTGGAGTATTATGGTGGAGCTTATTGGAGTCAATATAGTTCAGGTTACCCTGATTATGTTTATGAATCTTACGGATATGGATGTTATGGTATCGCCCCATATATAGGAGGCGGCCCCGGGTTAAGAATTATGCTAGGCCGAAAAGTGGGGCTGACTATCCAGCCTTCCGTGAGGCTCGGATTTGACTTTAATTGCATCCTAGGCGGCAGCGTAGGCGTGGAGTTCTGACAATTTCATTCCTGTCTAAAATGATTTCAGTGAGCAAGGGGTATGGCCACAGGGCATTGTAGTGGCGCCGCTTGTTCACTGAAGCCTTTCCAAGGACTCCAATGAACAGGAGGTAGCGTCAGAAGGTACTGTGGTACGGGTGGTTGTTCACTGGTTTTCATTTACAGAGGCCTTATCGATATCCCACGGGCTTATGCATCAAGTCATCACGGCAGTCAAGGAATCGCACAATAATTATCACGAATCCACTTTGAGAACAGGCGATTGCTGATGTAGTAAGAATCTTTTTCACGTGTTATGACTTCTGTCTCATAAAGTTGTCTGGCCGCACTTTGGACAGTACTTGGGCTCTTCAGGGCATGTTTCCTGACAAAAGCCATGGATGTAATCGCACCAACCTTCCCTTCTTTTGCTACGGCAATCAACAACTGTTTCTGAGAATTGGAATACGTCCTGAACTGCTCTTCAAAAGCCTTCTCGCCAAGCTTTATAACATATTCCAGCGTATCACGGAAATGCTTCGGTGTCAAAACAGACTCATTGGAGGCATACATTTCATTCAGTATTCTTTGAACATACCACGTGTGACCGTCAAAGGTCCTGTACAATTCGTCGAAACATTCTTCCGTCAATATGCGGCCAGCGTCGTGAAAGAGAGCTTCTGCAAATTTGAAGTAGGTATTCATGTCAATAGCCTCAAGGTACAGAGGGACACAACTCTGGTAGAACGGTTCAGACGGAGAATTGAACAATTTCTCCATCATTCGCCTTTTACTGCCGGCAAATATGAACGATGTATTCCTGCATCTTTGCACGTAAGTCCTAAGCAAAGCCAGTGTATTCTTCTCCGGATAGTCAGCAATCTGTTGAAATTCATCTATAGCCACAATGCACGGTTGCGGAGCAGCCTCAAGATACTCGAATATTTCCTCAATAGACTCTACCGGATGACTGATTTCCCCCAAGGACAAATCAAAGACCAACTGACCCGTCACCGAATCCATCTTCACACCTGGCCTAAGTGACTTGACAACATCCACGAAAGACTCCAAAACTTTCTCTCCCTTAGTCTTGCCCTTTCTAATGATTTCACGACTCAGCATCATCACCATCTCCTGAAGGGAATTAGTAGAATATAGATCAATAACGAACGACCTGTATTCCGCATTGATGCCAGGCTGGCTAAGGAAATGGAATATCAGTCCTGTCTTTCCCATTCTTCTCGATGAGATAAGTACCGTGTTCCGGCCGTTGATTACATTAGCTTCAATTGTACTCGTTTCAATTTCACGATCACAAAAATATTCAGCGGAGATATATTCACCCGTTATTATAAAAGGATTCATCGTCACTATTTTTTGCAAATATAGTTAAATTATTCAAA
>JBJFDE010000454.1:0-3492 GCA_051889855.1 Candidatus Cryptobacteroides sp.
CTTTTTCGTGGTCCCAGCAGGGCATGATCCTGCGACCCCCTGATTATGAGTCAGGTGCTACTAACCAACTGAGCTATGGGACCTTTTTCTTGCTTCTTTTTGGTGATTTCTGCGTTGGTGCGGAAACCTCAAAAATAAGCTGCGAAAATCGTTCAAAGAACTAATTTTTATTTGCTCCGTCCGGGGGTTGGCCGGACGGGAATGCAAATATAAGAATTTATTTTGATTTGCCCCAAAATAAATTGAAATTGGGGCATAATCGTAAACTAGTTGAGTTTAATCTCGACCTCAACGCCGCTTGAAAGCTCAAGCTTCATGAGAGCATCAACAGTCTTAGGAGTAGCATCGTAAATGTCAAGAAGACGGCGGAAAGAGTCAAGCTCGAACTGCTCGCGAGACTTCTTGTTTACGAAAGTAGAACGGTTGACAGTGAAAATCTTCTTGCAGGTAGGAAGCGGAATAGGTCCGTTCACACGAGCGCCTGTAGCAGATACTGTCTCAACGATCTTCTTTGCAGACTTGTCAACCAGCATGTGGTCGAATGATTTGAGTTTAATTCTGATTATTTGGCTCATATCGAAATTCGTTGAATTCTGTTAAACAATTATTCGTCCTCGTCAGAGTTCTTGTAACCGCTCTTCTCGATAACTTCCTTAGCAAGGTTAGCAGGAACCTCAGCATAGTGATCGAAAGTCATTGTGCTGGTTGCACGACCTGAAGAAATTGTACGGAGAATGGTTACATAACCGAACTGCTCTGCAAGCGGAACATAAGCTTTGACGATGCGTGCACCCACTGTTGAATCCATGGCATTGATCTGACCGCGACGACGGTTGAGGTCACCGACGATATCTCCCATGTAATCCTCCGGAGTTACAACCTCGAGGCTCATGATAGGCTCAAGGAGAACTGGTTTAGCCTTAGGGCAAGCGTGACGGAATGCCATACGTGCACAGATTTCAAATGAAAGCTGGTCTGAGTCCACTGGGTGGAATGAACCATCTTTGAGGGTAACCTTAAGTGAAGGAACCTCGTAACCTGCGAGCACACCGTTTGCCATTGCTGACTTGAATCCTTTCTCTACAGATGGGATGAACTCCTTAGGAACGTTACCACCCTTCACTTCATCAATGAACTGAAGTCCTGTAACTCCCTCATCTGCAGGTGCAATCTCAACGATGATGTCAGCGAACTTACCACGACCACCGGACTGTTTCTTGAATACCTCACGGTGCTGAACAGGCTGAGTAATAGCCTCTTTATAGTTAACCTGAGGTGCGCCCTGGTTGATGTCCACACCGAACTCACGGCGGAGACGGTCAACAATGATGTCGAGGTGAAGCTCACCCATACCGCTGATGACGGTCTGGCCAGTCTCATGGTCAGTCTTGACTGTGAAGGTAGGGTCCTCCTCAGCAAGCTTGGCAAGAGCGATTCCGAGCTTGTCAAGATCCTTCTGAGTCTTAGGCTCAACTGCAAGTCCGATAACCGGATCAGGGAACTCCATAGACTCGAGAGTGATAGGGCTTGACTCAACGCAGATTGTATCACCTGTGCGGAGGTCTTTGAAACCAACGGCAGCGCAGATGTCACCTGCCTCTACGAACTCGATAGGGTTCTGTTTGTTTGAGTGCATCTGGTAAAGACGTGCAACACGCTCCTTCTTGTCTGAACGGGTGTTGAGAACGTAAGAACCAGCGTCAAGACGTCCAGAATATGCACGGAGGAATGCCAGACGGCCTACGAATGGGTCAGTAGCAATCTTGAAGACGAGAGCGCAGAATGGCTCTTTTGCATCTGGATGACGAACTTCCTCGTCTCCGGTCTTAGGGTTGGTACCCTTGATTGACGGAATGTCAAGCGGAGAAGGGAGGTAACGCATCACAGCGTCAAGAAGGAACTGAACACCTTTGTTCTTGAATGAAGAACCGCAGCATGCAGGAACGATCTTCATATCGATGGTAGCCTTGCGGAGAGCTGCGATGATCTCGTCCTCAGAAATTGAGTCTGGATCCTCGAAGAATTTCTCCATGAGAGACTCGTCATACTCGGCAGCTGCCTCAACGAGTTTCTCCCTCCACATTGCGACCTCGTCAGCCATAGCTGCAGGAACATCTGTAACCTGGTAGTTGACAAGGTTCTCTGAACCGTCATACATGATTGCCTTGTTGGCGATAAGGTCAACGATTCCCTGGAATTTGTCCTCAGAACCGATAGGAAGGCAGATAGGAACTGCTCTTGCACCGAGCTTCTCCTTAATCTCCTCAACAACTGCGAGGAAGTCTGCGCCTACACGGTCCATCTTGTTGACATAGGCAATTTTAGGAACGCCATATTTGTCAGCCTGACGCCAAACGGTCTCAGACTGTGGCTGAACACGTCCTACTGCACAGAAAGTAGCGACTGTTCCGTCGAGCACACGGAGTGAACGCTCCACCTCAACGGTGAAGTCAACGTGGCCCGGAGTGTCGATAAGGTTGATCTGATATGTATCCCCTTTGTAGTGCCAGAATGCAGTGGTAGCAGCTGAAGTGATGGTGATACCACGCTCCTGCTCCTGTACCATCCAGTCCATGGTAGCAGCACCCTCATGAACCTCACCAATCTTGTGGGTCTTTCCTGTGTAGAACAGGATACGCTCTGAGGTTGTTGTCTTACCGGCATCAATGTGAGCCATGATACCGATGTTTCTGGTGAATTTAAGATCTCTTGCCATTGTCTGTCCGGGGGATTAGAATCTGAAGTGAGCAAATGCCTTGTTGGCCTCTGCCATTCTGTGCATATCTTCTTTTCTCTTGAATGCTGCACCTTCGCAGTTATATGCTGCGATAATCTCGGCGCAAAGTTTTTCGGCCATGGAGTGACCTGAGCGCTTGCGGGCGAAGACAATCATATTCTTCATAGAAAGTGAAATCTTCCTCTCCGGACGGACCTCCATAGGCACCTGGAAGTTAGCTCCACCGATACGGCGTGACTTAACCTCAACCTGAGGAGTTACGTTCTCGAGAGCTTTCCTCCAAATATCTAGAGGAGCCTTGTCAGAATCTTTCATCTTCTCGCCTACCATGTCAATGGCATCGTAAAAAATAGAATACGCGATACTCTTCTTTCCCTGCAACATAAGGTTGTTCACGAAACGGGTTACGTTTACATCGTGAAACTTAGGATCAGGAAGTAGAATCCTCTTCTTAGGCTTCGTTTTTCTCATTTTTTGTAGAAAATTAAAGGTGATGATTAATTAAAAAATTACTTCTTAGATTTCTTTGGCCTCTTGGTACCGTAGAGAGAACGTGAGTTTGTTCTTCCATCGACACCTGCAGTATCCAAAGCTCCTCTAAGGATGTGGTAACGCACACCTGGAAGGTCCTTTACACGACCACCGCGAACGAGCACGATTGAGTGCTCCTGGAGGTTGTGGCCCTCGCCAGGAATGTACGCGTTGACCTCTTTTGAGTTGGTAAGACGTACACGGGCAACCTTACGCATTGCTGA
>JBJFDE010000455.1:0-3489 GCA_051889855.1 Candidatus Cryptobacteroides sp.
TCAGCTCAACAGTTTTCAAGACTGCCGTAATCGACCACTCTACCATCTCTCCAAGGCTTTTCCGTTGGGTTGTTTCTCAAACGGATTGCAAAGGTAGTGCTTTTTCTTGAATTTGCAAATTTTTTCTCACTTTTTTTTGATAATCAAATAAAAAATCGGAACCGATCTCACGACCGGTTCCGAAAAAAACCATTATGATAATCAATATTTATGTAACAATTAAGCTGGTTATTGATTTAGCCAATATCGTGCCAGATTTGTATTCTATGGATAAAATATTCTGTTTAGGAATAGATATTGAAGTCTTTTTTTAACTTTGTGTCCAGATGAATAAGTTTTAACATTAATTTTGGAAAATCATGAAACGTATTATTGTTACTTTATTATTGGCAATTGGTTTGTTCTCAACAGTTTCGGCACAGCCGAGAGCTATTGGACTGTTGAACGGAGTCTCACAGGAGGCCATTGTTTACCAGCATAGTTTCAGGGCCGACCAGTTTCTGGATGCCACTTTGGGACTGGACCTAGGGTACAATGTTAACGGACATCCGGGATTCAGGGCAACTGGTATCTATGAGTTTATCTGGGGCAGGCCGGCATGGACTGACAGAGGACGCTGGGCTCTTTATTCAGGACCTGGTATCACAACCGGTTATGTGGACGACATTGTGCCTTATGAGGTAAACAATGAAATCAATGGTTGGTATGATCATGGTTTCATGCTTGCTGTTGTCGCAAATGTTGGTCTTGAATATACTTTCTGGTTCCCTATGTCCATTTCTGTTGACATCAGACCGGCTTTCGGTTTCCATGTTAATGATGGAAAAGTCCGCAACCCGATAGATGGCCAGATTGTTTACAAAGGTAGCAAGGTGGGATTCTATGACAATGGCCTGCTCGGATTTGCGCCGTCAATATCAGTAAAATATATGTTCTGATAAAAGAACATATATTTTTTTATTTGAATAATTGCTGGGCGAAGATTGTCAGATAGACTCTCCAGTTTCTCCAGATATGTCCTCCCTCTGACTCATAGAATGTCACAGGATAACCTTTCTGCTGGCAGTAATCTTTGAGAAGGAGGGAATTCTGCATCACACCGTCAGTCTTGCCGCATCCGATCCAGTAAAGCTTCGGCTTTGCAGCGAATACGTCAGCAAGTTGCTGGTCGAACTCACCCTGAGGAGGCACGACTCCGGAAAACATTCCGACATAACCGAACATCTTCGGATAGGCTCTTGAAAGAGCAGATGATTGACGGCCACCCATTGAAAGTCCGGCAACTGCACGGTCTGCCATACCTTTCTTTACACGGTAATGTGACTCTATATATTTGATGATGTCCGGGAAACTCTGTTCTATCTCTACGGTAGATTGCGAGCGGCTGTTTGCCATTGTTGGTTGGAACATATTGACAGCGGCTCCGGGAGCTGCCTGATTGAAATAAACGCCGTTAGGCATGACAACAATCATTGGTTCAGCTTTACCCTCAGCTATGAGGTTGTCCATAATCTGAATTGTCCTGCCGAGGTCTGACCATGCATCCTCGTCTCCGCCGGAACCATGAAGCAGGTAAAGTACAGGATACTTTGCTTTTGGATTTGACTCATACTCAGCCGGCGTATAGACGGTCATCCTGCGTTTGAGACCAAGGGTAGGTGAATCATACCATACCTTGCTTACATTTCCGTGAGGAACGTCATGTACTTCATAATACCATCCCTTGTCACCTTGCTCTGCACTCAAGGTGAAGATATTTGTCCAGGTAGCAATATCCCTGTTCATATAAATGTTGGATGGATCGGTAACTTTCTTTCCGTCCACGATGAATGAATAGGAATAGAGCTCTCCTTCAAGAGGTGCAGAAGTGTAGGACCATATTCCGTTCTGTTCTGTCATGTCCACTGTTCCGGGTACATCAAGACGGACTGTGCGTCCTTCGTTCTGGAATTCGAGAGTTTTTGCTGGGAGAAAATCGCCTGTAATCTGTACCGTCACAGCCTTGCGGTTCTCATAGCGGAATGTAACTGTGTGGTCCGGATTGATTTGCGGAGATACGATGCCAGTTCCAGGGCCGAGGGCCTGCTGGGCAAATGCTGATGCTCCTGCCAGGAGCATCAGGGAAACAGCGATGAAATTTTTCATAATGATATTGGTTACTGGATAATGTCAATTAAGGGTTCATCAGGTCTTTGTTCACAAAACCTGTGATCTGAGCAATCAGCTGGATTGCTGCATTTGCCTTGTTTTTCACATAAGAGGAAGCACAAGGATGGCCTGCAGCCGAAAGCAGGCACCTTACCGCTTCATCGAAACGAGAAGCCTGCATGAATGACAAGCCTCTATCCAGAAGCTGCTCTGCCTCGGCAGAGCAGCTTTCCGAAAAGAGGTTTCTCATTTCCATTATACAAGTCCTGAAAAGCCCATGAAGGCCATTGCAAGGATACTTGCAGTAACAAGGGCGATAGGAATACCCTTGAAAGCCTTAGGGACGTTGTTCAGAGCAAGCTGTTCGCGAAGGCCGGCGAAGAGGACCATTGCGAGTCCGAAGCCGAGTGAAGTCGCGAATGCATACCATGTAGCCTCACCGAGGTTATAGTCCTTGGTTGCCACTGTAAGAGCGACACCGAGCACAGCACAGTTGGTGGTGATGAGCGGAAGGAAGATACCGAGGGCTGCATAGAGCGAAGGGCTGATCTTCTTAAGAACGATTTCCACCATCTGCACCAGGGCGGCGATGACAAGAATGAATGATATAGTCTGCAGGAACTCGAGGCCGAGGGCCACCAGAGCCATGTTCAGAAGGTAGGTCACCACAGTCGCAAGTGTGATGACAAAGCAAACTGCCATGGACATTCCGGCTGCTGTGCTGAGCTTGTTGGACACGCCCAGGAACGGACATACTCCGAGGAACTGAGACAACAGGATATTGTTTACGAATATCGCTGAAATGAATATGATTGCAAATTCTGCCATAATGATTGTCAATTAATTAGTTTCTCTTTTCTGTAAGTTTCCTGAATACCACAATCAGATAGCCAAGTGCGAGGAATGCTCCGGGAGCAAGCACGAAAGCAAGGATTCCGTCACCTGAGATGAACTTGAATCCGAATGCGCTGCCGCTTCCGAGGATTTCACGTACAAGACCCAGAAGAGTGAGTGAAAGAGTGAAGCCCAGTCCGATTCCAAGACCGTCACAGGCAGAATCAAGGACTCCGTTCTTGTTGGCAAATGCCTCAGCACGTCCGAGAACGATACAGTTCACCACGATAAGAGGAATGAAAAGTCCGAGAGTCTCATAGATGTCCGGAACATAGGCCTGCATCACAAACTGAAGGAGGGTCACGAAGGTCGCAATCACTACGATGTAAGAAGGGATGCGGACTTTATCCGGGATGTATGGAGCAATCAGTGAGATTGCCATGTTGGAGAGTACGAGGACAAACAGGGTTGCAAGTCCCATGCTCATGCCGTTGATGGCTGATGTTG
>JBJFDE010000456.1:0-3483 GCA_051889855.1 Candidatus Cryptobacteroides sp.
GAGTGGTTATGTGTAGTAAACCATTATGTTGAGAGAATCGTAGAAACTTCAACATAATGGAATTTATCGGGAATTCTAGAAACAATCACTCAACATAATATTTTGTCTTTTTTGAGTCTCATCAGAAATTTCTTCACCTCATCATCCTTTTTCCATATAGGCTCCTCGCCCATTACAATTGTATTGGAAATATTGTTCACAGCCTCCTCCTTCTTCTTTAAAGATGCAGTCTTTGCATACATCTCCGTTGTCGTAACGGAGGAATGGCCAAGCATTTCCTTGATTGTAAAAATATCAGTACCGTTCTCTACCAAGGCCATTGCATTTGAGTGTCTGAGTTTGTGTGGGCTGAGATCTTTCGGGATGAGAGAAGGATTGTCTCCTCTTGCCATGTCACCGTACTTCTTGATGATGTATCCGATGCCGAATCTCGTAAATTGAGAGCCGTCGTGGTTCAGAAACAGGAAATCGAAGCGGTGTCCTGCATCGAAACGGTCCTCAGCGAGAAGAAACCTGGAAATCATGTCTGCCAGATCCCTCGAGTAATAGACATATCTGTCCTTTCCGCCCTTTCCGTGGACGAGTGCCCTTGGCTTTGGAGAGAACTCTATGTCAGAGATGCGTATGTTTATGAGTTCTGAGACCCTCACCCCTGTTGCAAACATGAACAGGAGCATCACCTTGTCCCTCTGGCCGTCAGTCCTAGAAGTGTCTATTTTGCTGAGCAGAAGTTTTATCCCCTCTCCGCTGAGATAGGAAATTACCTTTTTGTCCGCCCTTTTCAATGGTATACCCGCAATTTTGAGGCACTCGTTCGCCACATCCGGCATCTCCTGCGCCATGAAAGTGGCGAAGTCCTTGATCACCGCTCTTCTTGAGTTTCTGGTGGAGATGCTGTTGCCTCTTTTTTTCTCCAGCCAGTCGTAGAATTCGGCTATTGACGACTTTGTGAAGTCGGTTACATCCAGTTCATCTATCCCGATGCCTTTCTCCTCCTTGTAGAACAGGAAGAGCAGTCTGAATGCGTCAGAATAAGCAGCTATGGTGTTGTCACTGTTTCCCCTTTCATTGGATAGCACTATGAAATACCTCTCTATCATGGCTGACAGCAGCCTCGCCTTCTTTCTTTTCACGACTCCTCCTTCGCCAGCAATGAGACGAGCTCGGAAAAATCACCGCCTATGTTATTCTGGATCTTTGTGTACAGATGGATGTATTTCTCTGTACATAATATCGATTCATGTCCAAGATACCTGACGAGAAGTGGCAGGGCTGTATATAGAGGGGTGCCGCACCCTTTCATCTTCTGGAATGAATTGACGCAGAACGTATGACGCCAGTCATGAACCCTCGGTCCGTTGAGCTCCCCGTCAAACTGTATGCCTGCCTCATCCAGTATTATGCGGTGTTTCTTGTACAGTGCATTTTGTGACATGGCGCACCCACCAATTCGCTGGAAGATGTAATCTTCGTCATGCAACTGGAAAAAGAACTTGGAGGCGTAGCTGCGCATCAGGGCGGCCATAGTATCGTCCAGGACTATGTACCGAGGCTTGTTGTTCTTCGTCTTGACCAGCTTTATGATCCCTTTATCCAGGTCTACGTCGCACTTCCTGATGTTGAGCGTCTCTGTAGCCCTTGTGCCGCAACAGCAAAGCAACCTGAATATTACTGGAAGTTGAAGCCTGTCCCTCCAGTCCCTCCAACCATGGGTGTCCACTACATGGAAATATCTGGAAACCTCTTCTTCCGTATAGATGTGCGGAATAAAGTTCGACAGGGGGTATTTTACGGCGCTGAATACAGTTACGTCCTCACCCTGTCTGAAAAGGTACTCAAGGAAATCTCTGCTCCTGTTGATGCGTTTGTAATATGAATTGCTGCTTTCATTGTCGGATCTGGTTTTCCAAATATATATCTGCTCCTCCGTCAGCTTTATGTCCGAAACCCCCTCCTCGCTTGCGAACCTGTCAAATTTCTTCAGCGCCAAAAGATAGCTGTCTTCCTTAAAGCCGTTGGCCTCCTTATACTCTATGTACCTGTCGATGTGTGGTGCGAAGATTGAATGGAACTCTTTTCTGTTCATTCCTCATCCCCATTGTCCGAAGACAGGTAGAGTGTGCTCTTTACCGGTGGAATGGGGAGGGCGCACTTTTTTAGTCCTTCGAAGTCTACTGCGACATAATGCTTTGCGGTGTTTATTGTCGTATGCCCCAGCACTGCACTTACGACAGGAAGCTCTGCATTGCCTTTTATCAGCTCCGATGCCAAAGTGGATCTAAGCACCCTGGGCCCAGGCTCCTTACCTCCGCAGACAGGAATGCACCCCCTCATGCATCTCTTCACAACTTCACCAACCGTATTGCGGGCCATGGGCGTTCCCTTGCAGCCTGTAAGAAAAAGTGTTTTCGATTCAGTGCTCCCACGGCCGTTCATAAGGTAATCGATCACTGCGTTTCCAACGGAAGGTGTAAGAGGCTGTGTAACGATGACCTTTGTCTTCTCCTGCCTGTAGCATATCGTATTCATGTCCCAGTCGAATGAATCCAGCGTGAGGAGAGCCACATCCCCGGGCCTTATTCCAAGTTCAGCTATAAGGAGAACTATTGCATAGTTTCTTTTCCCCAATGCAGTCGTCCTGTTTATTTTGGAAAGTCTGTCCCTTACATCCTCCATCCTTACCACAGTTGGAAGGCACTCCTTATTCCTGTTGTAGTTGTCATCCCTGACGAGGAGAGAAATGTCCTTGCCGGTAAACTTACAGTCATAAAGGTATTTGAAGAATGTCCTTACCGCCTTCCTGTACGCATGAAGACTGGCCAGCGGTTTTTCCACCGATGCGAAAAAAGCCTCGAGCTGGGATTCGCTTATTTCCGTCAGATTGATTCCGTTGCATTCAATGTATTCACAGAAATCATATAGATACAAGTGCTTGGACCTTATGGTTGCCGGGGCATACAGCATTTCTTCCATCCAACGTAAATGCTCGTCGAAGACAGTTGCGAACCTTCCATAGAAGGGCTGTCTGCTCTTGGTGAGACAGTAATCTATCGTTCCGTCCCTCCCCATACTTGCCAGACGCCTTATCGCCACACGTCTCGTGCTCTGTTGCTGACTGACTTTTGGACCTTTCGCAACGTCCAGGTGGCACCCGAACTGCTCGAGACAGTATTCGTCGCAGTCATCCTCTGAAAAGTACTGTTTCCCCTTCGTCTGGTTCCACTCTTCAAATCTTTCTAATTCTTTTCTCACCGACGATATATATGCGTCGGGGAAACCTCTCTCCGTCATCTCTCTGACGGTGTCATCTATGACCGACCTCAATAAAACAGCCATATCTATCCTCCTTTTGGAAAATCTGATATGGCTAATTCTATCGTAATATTATGTTGAGTGTTTTTTTATATTTCTGGTGTTTGGGATTGTTATGTTTAGATTTTTATGTTCTTCTCAACATAATGTATTACTACACATAACGCATCT
>JBJFDE010000457.1:0-3482 GCA_051889855.1 Candidatus Cryptobacteroides sp.
CATATTGAATAATCGAACAGCAGCCAGTCGCGAAGACCAGCTGCTGTTATTCTTTATGCCGACCTTTATCACTATAATTCTGTTGTATCAGTTTCTCGAAAGTCTGGATGCCTACAGGCAGTCACTTCAGGGTCTCATTGTTAATCATACCTTCGTTGGCTTGCATAAGTTTGCTGCCCACACAAATATAGTAAATCAATCAGCCACATCTATTGGAATGAAAACGGCCGGGATATGCTGGATTTCACGGCCATTTCGCATTTTTAAGCGCAGAACGTCCGGGGAACACGTGATTCTCCGGACGAAATTGTAAGATGTATCTTGTGATGAGGCGCCAGGCCGGGCAGCATTAGTAATGCACGCAGCGGACGAAGCAGGCGTCGGACCACTGGGCGCTGCGGTGGGCTACGTTGGTGTGTGGGTTACTCACACTAGTAGAGATACGGGTTAGTCTTCTACGCAGCGGACAAAGCCCATATCGGAGTTGTCATCATTTTTACCCTCACCAGAGGCACCGTAGCTAGAACCAGTGAAGGCATTTTTTAAGTAGTCTTCAAAGCCGCAAGTTGAGAAGTTAATATCCCAGGCAACATAGTGGGGATCATTAGGTCTTGCATACCTATAGAAATAAATGGCACCTAGCTGCCTGTACAAATCATAGTACATAGGGATTGTAATCGCTCTGTTGCTGAAGACTCCAGTTCCCACATCAGTTTCCTGTTTCGCAGGAAGCTCAACTGCATTCTGGGCATATTTCAAAGTCGCATATTTGTGAGTGTATGTGGAAACCTTCGTGCCATTTAACAAATAATTTGAGCCGATATAGTTGTCTTTCTGCCTGTGTCCGTGACCCGTTGCGCCAATTGGGAGAAACAGGTTTGTGCCTGTTGACAATTCGTACATAAATACACCTCGCATACCTTTATCTACCGAAGCAGCTGTTGACGGTACCTGGCTGTCATCATATAGGAATTCGTGAGCATCTGCCCTGGATAGCTTCGTCTCTGTACTGCCATCGGCATAAAGGACTCCATATTCCCTCTGGCATTTTGCAGCCAAGTCATCCCAATGGGTATATGTGGCCACATGCGCAGAAGATCCAATGAACATTGAACTTTCTGTGAATCCGGATAGATTGGTGCCTATGTCATTCCATTTCAACTCATTTCCATTGTCCTGAGTGAAGGTCCAGTCTGCTGGGACACTTTCATTGAACCCATAACCAGGCTTGAAATTTACCTGCGGCTTAATAGGCAGCAACGGCGTTCCGAACTTGAACATACAGCCCTCACTGCAAGGAGATGTAGCTTCCTTGCAGTAATGCCACATATTGAAACTATGCCACTTGTACGAGCCGATTTTCGTCGGAGCATAGCCCTGGCGCACAAATACATAGTGCGAGCAGGTATTGTTATGGTAGAGAACCTCGATAATACCGCATCGGACGGAAGTCTCGCCGATGGTTCCGGAAGGCTTGTAGTCAAATTGTACGACAGAGCCTGTTGAACCGGTGACATCCGCAGTTCCCCAGGTGGAGGAATTGAGATCTTTTATTCTCACCCAATCTGCGCCCTGGATAATTCTTGCGGTCCACTTGCCTTCCGAAACCAGAGGAATGTAATCCTGATTTTCATCCGGCATTATCGTAAGAACCACCTTGAACGGAGCATCATTGTCGTGTTTGCGCCAAACGCCACCAGGATTCAGCAATCGCTCAACCTGAATGACATTCACGTATTTGCTGACTGTCTTTACTCCTCCGGAAACATTGACATTGGCTGTAATCTTAACCTGAGCCTGCCGTTTGTGGTGTTCGTAGTAGTTGTATCCAGAGTAAGACCCTCCCAATGTGAGAGGTCTGGTATATACAGGTATTGTGTAACGATCTATCGCATCAGAGGAAATTCTACCATAGACCTTGGATGATACATACTTTCCCGTTCTGTCAGTATCTTTTACCAGTGTGCTTCCTTCGAGATTCAGGAAACCGTTGCTTGGTGCATTATTATCAGGGTAGTTTGCGTATTTATGCCCTTCATACCACCAAGGATTCGACGTTATTTCCGCTGTAATCGTTGACTCTGTTCCGCCAATCACCGCTGCAGGTATGTTGAGAGATTTATTGTACCCGTAAGAGATATACATGATATCAGGTACTTTCAACTCAGGATCAACAGGGTCATATTCAATGTGCCAGTCAGGCTCGTTTGCGTTGCGATTGAATCGGAGTATGACCTTGTAGTGATTGTTTCTTCGTGCATTGAAGTCGGAAGTGACATCCTGACCAAGCATGAACCTGTAGATGATTTCTCCGTGAGAGGCATCGTAGTCATTGCGATTTATGTAATAGCCCTTGACTTCAATGTATGTTCCGTATGGTTTCTTATCCTTGTCCCAAGACGCATCATCCGGATGGTAGTTGTGCTTTTCTCCAGTTCCCTGATTGTTTTCGAAGAAATACATTGCCTCCGCTGTTTCCGAATGGTCGCTCCCGTAGAACGGTGCACCCTTTGTAATACGGGGCCAGTTTGTGAAGACGTCGCTGGAAGAATATGAGATGGTCTCACCATCCGCTATCAGTTCTGAACTTGAGGTCGGGGTGTTTGAAGAGCCTAAAAGACAAGTCGTTGGTATATCCTTGATCTGGACAGACTTGAGATAAATGTAGATGTTCTCGTTCAGGTTTGATCCATCGTATGAAACAGTGACCTTCGATACTGTTCTCTTGACCCAGGCGTGGAGTGAAACATCGGCGTTGCCGACAGTTATCGCAGGCGCATTCTCCGGAATTTCAGTTGATGTATTGTCTGTGAAGAAACCGAACATTTTGTTGTTGTCCGGCGAGCAGGCCTTGTCTCCGGTAACCTGCCAGGACAATGAGATGGCTTTGAGCGCAGCCTCGCTGGACAATTCAGCCTCTGTCAAAGTCCTGTCCAGATTGACTGCAGCATAAATGCGATATTTCCCTTTCGGAATGTCCGGCAGTGTGAACGAAGCCCTGTAAACTTTCCTCTCCGCAAAGGACCCGGCGGGCGAATCGACTTCATCCAGGGTATAATCCGAAGACGCGAGATATTTGCTGAATGCGAGAGACCCGTCAGCAATGTTGTAGGCTACAACTGAAATATTGTCAATTTTACGGATAAGGTCACCTGCTGATTTTGAGCCGAGGGCGGATTCCAAAGGCCTGTAATCCACTTGTAGAGATACGGTACCACTTTCACCGGAAGGCATATCGGACCCAATCTGCTCCATAATGCAAGAAGCTGATGTCCATAGTATCAACAATGATGACAAAATCCCGATATAACGTCTCATAATGAAGTCGTTGTTTATTGTCCGAATCCAGGTTCGAGTATGACCTCACCGTAAGGCAATACTTCCACAGTCACCTTTACTGTCATTTCAACATTTTCTTTGCTGAACGTAGCCCGCACCACCGCATGCGTATTCCGTGGCAGCTGCGGCAGGTCCGGCAGGTA
>JBJFDE010000458.1:0-3474 GCA_051889855.1 Candidatus Cryptobacteroides sp.
TATAACAGATTGTACTTCGAGGTATCTGAAAACTCATTCCGGGCGGAATTGACAAAACTCTCCCATTTCTGGCTTCTGAACTCACTTGGAACGAGAAAAACTATATTCTTCCGCTGCACAACCTTCGAACAGGAAGCCAGAAGCAGAATCGTCATCAACATCAAAAGCAGATTTCCGGACTTTTTCATGGCAGTTTGATTTTGAAAACAGACCCTTCCCCAACTTTGCTTTCCACAGAGATTTGTCCGCCCATAAGTTCTACAAATGTCTTACAAATATACAGGCCGAGTCCGCAACCCGGAGCAAAGCTATCTACCTTGAAGAAACCGTCAAATATAAGTTCTTGATATTCAGGAGCTATGCCTATTCCTTCATCCGATATGCAGATTTCTCCGCTGAAGCCATCTTCGCTGAGCGTCTTCCAACCAATGGTAATCTTCGAAGATTCATCAGAATATTTCGCTGCATTGACAAGCAGATTCCTCAACACTTCAGCCAGAAGCATGGCATCCGCCTTCACCGTCATATCCTTCGTTTCCCTTTCCATGACAATCCGATTCATCACCTTGGATGATACACCCAGATTTGTCCTGCTACGGTGAATGGCTAAAAGACTCTCCATCGTGACAGGCTCTATGCGCGGAGTAATGTTCATCATCCTTATCCTGTTGGCAGTCATTATATTGGTGATGGTATGCCTCAGTGTAGATACATTCACTTCTATGGCATTTGCATATTCGGCAAAATCCTCATCACTGATTTCCATTCCCGGCATTGACAGCAACTGGGTATAACCGGTTATAAGATTCAACGGTGTCCTCAGTTCATGGTCCATGGATGCAATGAAGCCTTCCCTGGCTTTCAGGGTGTTGACAATACGGTTTACCTGTGCAGCCTTAGCCTCAAGTTCCTTTTCCTCATCTATATTCAGAACCATTCCCCTTCGGCTCGGGGTACTCCCCGGCACAGGGGTGACAGTCATCCTGATTTCGTACCAATGCGAAGGCTTCCCGTCAATCGAACAATATACCTCCATCGAGTGTTTTCCTTCTTCATTTATGGATGTGAACTCTTTCAGCTTGCCCATGAAAAAGTCTGACGCTGATATGCGGCTCAACCCCTCTGCTCCGCTGGTATTGTCCTCCCAGGTCTTGAAATCAATGATATTCATCACCTGGTCAAGGATGCTGTGATGCAGAAGGACTTCATCAGCATATTTCTGCATCTTGAGAGCATTGTTCCGGGCTTTTCTGGCCAGGATTGCAACAACGACCAATGTCCATACAAGGATGAAAGCTATGAATATCCATAAAAAAAGAACGAGTCTCCTGTGTAACTTCGGATTGCTGTCCTTGAGCCCGGCATTGCTTATGTTTATGAAATCCGGAATCCTTGAGTAATCAAATCCCATAGGTCGGAGCACATCCCAGTTGAGATTCAGGCTGGCGCTGTGTTCAAGTGTACCGATTTCAGAGGCATCCTCGCCCCGTAGCAGACGCTTTCCGGCCGCAACGGCCTCACGAATCTGTGTCTCAAAAGGAGTAAAACACCCTCCTATGCATTTTTCGTTGTGAAGGAAGTCCTCCGCGACCATGGTGAAATACGGCATGAAGCATGAACTTTCAACCAATTCCCTGGAAACGCTGTCATATTTCGACTGAATGTAAAAATTCGGTGATTTCTGAGGATAGAATGCCCAGGCAGTTGAGAGAGGATTGGCCTTCTGGTTCACATTCCATGAAGGTGCAAGAATTGAACGGCATGAGAAAATCATCTTGTCCTCCTGTATTGCCATCCTTCTGAGACGGCCTTCAGTAAATTCTGAATGCAGATTGTTGTAGAAGTGGGCTGTATCCATCAACTCCATCTGGGTGTACAAGTCATCATATCTTATCCTGTCTGCCCAGAAATCTTCGACATCCAGAAGTGTGACAAGACGGTCATCAGTGAGGAGATAGTAGTCGGGCTTGCGTATTTTATCCAGCATGTGCGTGATGATGGAATCTGCCAGGATAAGATTCTCTTCCAGACGATATCTGTCTGTTATGCTGACCATATTTTTCCTTCCTGCATTCGGCAGGCCCGCCAGTTCACGGGTCATCGGTGCAGGATACTCAGTGATATGCAGGCCATAACATACGGTAGGAACGGATATTATGCCGGGATGGAAATTGGTGGTCATGAGCCATTTATTCTCATCTCCATAGGAAAGAATGAGGTCGGGCATGGAACCGGAGGCACGCAGACTGAATATATATTCGTTGAATGCCTTCCGTTCAGAAGCGTCGTCCCTTTCAGTTATGTCGGTGCTACGGACATGGACATCACCTTTGATGCCCTGCCTGCGAAGTTCCTTCCGGGCCATCTCCGTCCATTTAACATATACGGGATCATCTTCGGAGCCTGGCCAATAGAGAAGCACGTTTGCATTCACACGATTATCCCCGCCCCCCCCGGAACAAGAGGAAGCGACCAGCAGGCAGCAAATCAGATACAATATGACCAGATGCCATGTATGAATGGTATGCGTCCGCATGGAATACAAACTTGAGTCTCGCAAATGCAAAACTGGAATTACAAATAGGTCAACCGTGGCAAAGTTATATAAAAAAACATATCAGCAAAAGAAAAAAATAAGCGCCCGCAACAAAATAAATGACAAGTTGTAACTTTTAAAAATAAAATGTTACCTTTGTATCTCATAACCCTACAACAACAACCAATTATGGATTTAGGTGCTCTGAACAATATTGACTGCAGCAATATTTCGATTATGATTGTGGATGACATTCCTATCAACACAAAACTTCTCGGAAAATTGCTCGAACCTGCGGGTTTCAAATCATTGCTGCAATACAACAACAGTCAAATGGCCCTTGACAGTGTCAAGTCGGTCAATCCCGATATTATTCTTCTTGATGTCATGATGCCCGGCGTGGATGGTTTCTCTTTCCTTTCAGCGATAAGGGAAGACCATAGTCTTGATCATGTCAAGATTATCATGGTATCCGCTGTCAGTGAATCAGAGGAAATCCAGAAGGCCGGTTCCATCGGAGCAAACGACTATCTCACCAAGCCTATCAACGCCAAGCGCCTGTACTCCTGCATAGCGAACCAGATAGGAAAAATCAAGGGAGGCAACTAAATGGGCGTGAAGGCTTCCATTCTTATAGGTGAAGATAAAAGATTTCTGGTCGATATCATCCGTGAGTCATTCGGAAAAGACTATAATTGCGTCTGCGTACAGACTGACAAAGAGGTTTTCGAACATTTGAATGAGGTTGATGCCGTTGTTATCGGTCTGGATGTATGTCATGCAGAACAGGAAAAGCGTGTTGAAATGATTAGCGAAATAAGGTCACGGTTCAACAAGCGCATCGTTGCGCTGACAAGTTTGCAATATTCCTCTGGCAGGGTTTGACTTCTGAAAAAAGGTGCTGACGATGTCCTGACCAAGCCATTCAATCCGGATGA